>CAJOMM010000043.1:2043-7984 GCA_905235765.1 uncultured Clostridia bacterium | reverse complement strand
TCGATATTTCTCATAGCCATAAGTTCTTTTGCGTTAGTAGGCTTCATACTTCCGCCGTACTGAATACGTAAATTTTTCGCGACGTCTTCTCCCCAAGTTTTTTTAATGAGATTACGGATATAACCTATGGTTTTATTTGCGTCGGCAGCAGTAGCTGTTTTGCCCGTTCCGATAGCCCATACGGGTTCGTAAGCTATAACGATATCGGTAAAATCGGTAATATCTTTAAATCCTTCCAAAACTTGTCTTTTAAGAACTTTATTCGTACGCCTTTTTTCTCTTTCTTCCAAAGTTTCTCCAACGCAAACGATAGGCTTTAACCCGTTTTTAAGCGCCTGATGTAAACGTTTATTTACCGATTCATCGGTTTCTCCGAAATACGTTCTCCTTTCACTGTGTCCGATTATAACGTATTCAACTCCGATTTCTTTAAGCATCGCCGCTGAAATTTCACCGGTAAAAGCGCCGCTGTCCGCCCACGCCACGTTTTCCGCACCGAGCTTGATGTTGCTGCCTTCGATAGCTTTTTTTACAGTCCATAAATCAGTATACGGAACACAAACCACAACTTCCGGCTTTGATTTTTTGACTAAAGGTTTAAGTTCGTTGATAAGAGCTTCCGCTTCGGCGGCAGTCTTATTCATCTTCCAGTTTCCTGCAATAATAGGTTTTCTCATTTTTATCTCCGTAAAATTAATTTTTATCGTTTAAACATTCAATTCCGGGTAATTTTTTGCCCTCAAATAATTCCAAAGAAGCTCCGCCACCTGTAGAAATATGCGTCATTTTGTCGGCAAAACCTAACTGTTTAACTGCCGCAGCAGAATCTCCGCCACCGATTATCGTAGTAGCAGAGGTATTCGCCAAAGCTTCCGCAACCGCAAACGTACCTTTCGCAAAAAGCGGATTTTCAAATACGCCCATAGGCCCGTTCCAGATAACCGTCTTAGCGTTTTTCACAGCGTCGGCGTAAATCTTTATAGTCTTGGGACCGATATCCAAAGCTTCCTCATCGGAAGGCATATTTTCTATATCGCACGTGTTGGTAGAAACTACCGCATCTATTGGGTTCGGGAACTCTTTTGCCGTTACCATATCTACCGGAAGATAGATTTTTTTATTTAACTCTTCGGCTTTTTTCATCATATTGGCACAGTATTCTACCTGCTCCTCGTCTAAAAGCGATTTGCCGACGTTGTACCCTTTTGCATAAAGGAAAGTATACGCCATACCGCCGCCTATAATCAACGTGTCGCATTTATCCAAAAGATTTTCAATAACTTTAAGTTTGTCCGCAACTTTTGCTCCGCCCAAAATCGCAACGAACGGTCTTACCGGATTTTCAAGAGCGTCCGCCATAACGGATAATTCTTTTTCGATCAAAAATCCGCACACAGCGGTTTTCGCATAACCGTATTCCACTATTGCGGCTGTAGTCGCGTGAGAACGGTGCGCTGTACCAAAAGCGTCGTTTACGTAAATGTCGCAGAACTTTGCGAGTTTCTTGCAAAGTTCTTCATCGCGCTTTTCTTCGCCGGCTTCGAAACGGGTGTTCTCCAAAAGAACGATATCTCCGTCCTTCATATTCGAAACGGCAGCGGTCGCAGAAGGTCCTACCACGTCTTCGGCAAAGGTAACTTTCTTACCGAGTTTTTCGGAAAGCCTTTCGGCGACAGGTTTTAAAGTGAATTTCTGCTTATCTTTAAGCGCTTTTTTAAGATATTCCTCTTTAGCCTGAGCGCGCTCGTTTTCCGGAAGTTCCTCTAATGCTTTTTTCTCTTTTTTAGTCAAATCGAATCCTTCTGTAAATATGTTGTGCGGTTTACCCATATGAGAACACAATATTACTTTAGCGCCGTGCTCGTAAAGATACTTTATTGTAGGAATTGCACCGTCTATACGGTTTTCGTCCGTAATAACGCCGTCTTTCATGGGAACGTTAAAATCTACCCTGACGAGACATTTTTTGCCTTTTACCTCTACGTCTTTAATTGATTTTTTATTCATTTTAAACCTCCGTTTAATTTACTTGATTGTTTTCTGAAATATTATAATTTTATTTATCGGATTTGTCAAACGTATATTGGGTTTAATTTACTGCCAAAACTCAATGTTCGCAATTATATTACATGAATATAATACAATTTATAACGAGATTAAGTCAAACGTTTTAACGCAAAATTTAGCGTTTTGGTATTTCGCCTTCCGTTTTCAAGCCTTTATATCCGGTTTGCCTCAGCGCCTCGTAAACCCCTACGCAGACGGAATTGGAAAGATTTAAAGATCTTGTTTCGTCTCTCATAGGAAGTCGAACGCACTCACCGTAATGTTTTTTTAAGAGTTCTTCAGGAAGTCCTTTTGTTTCTTTCCCGAAAACCAGAAAATCCCCATCTTTATAGACAGCGTCCGAATGAATCATTTTCGCTTTCGTGGAAAAAAACTTGAAGTTATCTCCTGTATAATACTTGTCCATAACTTCCTCAATACTGTCGTAATACCTTATATCTACAAATTGCCAATAATCGAGACCGGCTCTTTTAAGATACTTGTCCGAAACTTCAAACCCAAGAGGCCTCACCATATGTAAAATACACCCGGTAACTGCAGCCGTTCTTGCAATATTCCCTGCATTTTGCGGTATTTCCGGCTCTACCAAAACAATATTAAAAGCCATAATTCTCCTTAATATCCCGAATTAAATTCGCGGTATAAACCGCGCCTCCGGGAACTTATCAAATGATAATCTTTTTCTATTTTTATCTCGGTTTTAAGTATGTTTCCGCTGCCGGAAACCGTTACGTTGCCACGAATATCCGCAACGGCAGCGTAGTTCTTTGCGCAAAGCGCCATAGACACCCCGTTGGAAAACGCCCCTGCCCGAAGCATTACTTGCGGCATATATCCTTCTATCTTTTTGAATAAGCAGATTATTACGTCAGCGTCGCATAAAGCGAGAATTCTTGCGGATTCGGGAAAAAACAAATCTTCCGCCACGATTATACCGATCTTACCTGCGCTCGTATCGTAAACGCGAAAATTACCGCCGGCGACGAATTCACCGTCGTCGAGCGCATGAGACATATCGGTAACGCCTAAAATCTTGCCCTTATCGGCTATAACCGCAGAATGCCTGAATACGCCGTAGGTATCGGTATCGCATCCGCTTATAACCACCTGAGAAAGCTGTCCCGAAAGTTTAGCGACGTCCTGAAAATATTCCGTTTCTCCGCTTAACTCTTTTTTGTAACTCACAAGGCCAAGCCCGTTAAACCCGAAAACGGTAACGTCGCTTTTGCCAAGTATTCCCAACTTATCCTGCCAAACAGTATTCAGCGCGTCTGACGTGACGAAACAAATTTCCATATAAACTCCTCGGAACAGACTTTATATTATTTTATTTCCGAAAAGTTATTTTTGTTAAAGTGTTTCAGACAATATTCTCTTGATCTCCGAAACGTCTTCCGAACACATTATTGCAAGACGCTGCGATTTTGAATTTTCTACACCCTTTAAGTAATATGTAACGAACTTTCTGAATTCAACGGAGGCGCGTTTTTCACCTATTCTTTTTATTTCTTCGTCAAGATGTTTAATTGCGAACTCTTTCATACCCTTAATTTTCGGAACCGTTCCCGTTATTTTGGAAAAAATAAACGGGTCGGCAATTGCCCCCCTTGCTATCATAACTCCGTCCGCGCCCGTTTTATCCATCATCATGTCAGCGTCCGCCGACGTAAAAATTCCTCCGTTCGCAATAACCGGAATATTTACCGAAGATTTTGCCTTTTCTATTGCAGCAAAATCCGGCTCTCCGGAATAGTAAGCCTCACGAACCCTGCCGTGTATGGTAATAAAACTTGCGCCGGCGTTTTCCGCCATCACGGCAAAATCTCTGGCGATATCGTCCCCGTATTTTATTCCCGTGCGAATTTTAACGGATATAATCTTTCCGCTTTTAACGCTTTCTTTTATTACGCTTTCCGCTTTAAGAATATCCGAAAGCAGTGCGCTGCCTTCTCCGTTTTTAACGATTTTAGGCACAGGGCAACCCATATTTATATCCACTATCTTATATTTGGCAAGATATTCGCTTTCGCAAGCCCAACGCATAAAATAAGGGTCGGAACCAAAAATCTGTGCTGCCGTATTATCGTAATCATCACCGGAATACAACAGAGTTTCGGAATTTTTTCCACCGTAATAAAGACCTTTCGCGCTGGTAAGTTCGGTAAAACAAAGCCCCACCCCCATAGGCAAAACGAGTTTTCTGAAAGAATAATCGGTAAACCCTGCCATAGGCGCGAGAAAAACGTTATTACGTATTGACGTATCGCCTATTTTTAATTCGCTTACCTTCATCCGCCGTACTCCCTTTTTTAACGAATATCATTGATAAGTTTATCAAATCTGCCACAAAATAGCAAGCGATTGAAGCGATTGCCGCCCCGTATATATTAACAGATTGATTTTTTAACAGAAAAATTTCCGCAACCGTTTTAACCGCTACTCCCGAAACAACGCCGAGTATCGGCTTAAAAGGAGAACTTTTACCTATAAGTACGGCGTTCGCCGTCTGCAAAACGGATAAAAGAAGAACGTTTGGCGAAGAAATTTTAAGTAGCTTAATACAAATTTCTTTTTGCGTTTGCGGTAAATATCCGAAAAGTATCTCGACGATTAACGGCGAAAAGAAAAAACAAACTAAGGCGCAAGGTAAAGATACCGCTAAAGTTAACCACAACGTTTTATATGAATTCGACCTTTTAGCCTCTCCGTCTGCCCCCGATACCGCCGGTATCGCCACCGTGGCGATACCGTAACAAACGGCTACGGGAAGCCCTATCACCGTTACGGCTACTCCGGAATATAAGCCGTAAAGCCCGGTGGCGCTTTCTGAATAAGTGTTTAAAGTGTTTACTATCAAAAAACTGTCCACGACTTTAGATAAAGGTAAAATTAATCCGGCAACAGTTATAGGAATCGCATATACTATAATTTCTTTGAAATTAATCGGAAATTCTTTAAAGTAAGCAATGAATCTTTTTTTATTACCGTTCCCTCTTGTTCTGAGCTTATAAAAGACGAAAAGTTGAGCCGCAGCTACCGCTTCGGATATAGTAATAGCAAACGTTGCACCTGCCACAGCCCTCGTTATGTCTGGCATAAAATAGTTTGCTAAAATCAGTCCTGCACTAAGTTTTACAACTTGCTCCACAATTTGAGAGACTGCTGTAGGAACCATATCCATATAGCCCTGAAAATATCCGCGCAAACAAGAAATAATACACACTAAAAATACCGAAGGCGCTAAAAATACATAAGCTAAATATGCGTTTTCATCGCCCTGCACCGTCGCTATGCTTTTGGAAAAAACCGCTGTCAGAACAGAAAACAACAACCCCAATGACGAAAAAAACAACAAAGACGTAAAAAGTGTGCTTTTAGCGTATGCATCTTTATCTAAACCTTTATATGACGATATAATTTTTGAAAGTGCCCCCGGCACCCCTGCGCCTGAAAAATCTAACAATAACGCATATACGGGAAACACCAGCTGATAAAGACCGAGCCCCGTTGCGCCGACGATCTTTGTCAGCGGTATTCTATAGGCAGCACCTAAAAGTTTTGCTATAAACGCTCCGACGCCTAAAATCATTGCGCCGACGTATATTTTTTTACCAACTTTCCCCAACATATGTAAGCAAAACTTTTATAAAAAAAACGAGGTCTTAAATTGGCGCAAAACACGCCGATTCAACGTCGACCCCGTTATAATCTTTCTGTTTTTTATATCGGCGCTCTATTTAAAAAGTGTGCGATATAGACTGTTTTTATGCGCTTTATAAAAGCGTTTTCCTTAGTTCGTCCTCGCTTAAAACCGACAAGTACTTCAACGGAATATCAAAAACCGTCAAAACTCCGGTACGCCCTTCTTTCGACA
>CAJOMM010000043.1:0-2025 GCA_905235765.1 uncultured Clostridia bacterium | reverse complement strand
GTTAACACGCTTCCGGTAAATTCGGGATTAGAATCAAGTTTTAACGAAAGTTCCAAAAGCATAGAATTATTTTCGGTCGTATTTCCCGAGCGAATAACGAAACCTCCGTGCGAGAGTTTTGAATGTTTCTCTTTCAGTTCTTCTTCGGAAATAAAATACACGGTAGTTTTGTAGTCGGCAAAATAATTCGGCATTTCTTTTATTTCTTTTTCAATCTGCGATTTATCCGCGCCCTCTTCCGCAACGACATAACACTCTCTTAAATGCTTTTGTCCAACGGATAATTCGGGTTTCTCTCCTTTGCGCACAGATTCCACTGCTGCGTCTATCGGAACAGTATATTGAATAGCGTTTTTAACGCCTTTAACACGCCTTATTGCGTCGCTGTGTCCCTGCGAAACTCCTCTTCCCCAGAACGTATAATCTTTACCTTCCGGAAGTACGGAGCCAAACAAAAGCCTCGATAAAGAAAAAATCCCGGGATCCCAGCCGATACTTATCGCGCCGAGCGTACCGTTTGCTTTGGCAACTTTTTCAAGTTTACCGAAATAATCAGGAATTTTAGCGTGTGTATCAAACGTATCAACGGTGTTGAAATCCTTAAGGTAATCCGCAGTTGTGGAAGGCAAATCGGTCGCGCTTCCGCCGCAAAGCAACAAAACGTCTATCTCGTTTTTAAAATTCTGCAATTCTTTTACCGAAAAGACTTTATCGCCCGTTTCGGGTTTAACCGATTTCGGGTCTCTTCTCGTAAATATCCCGACGCATTGCATATCCGGGGCGTTTTTCACGGCAAGCGCAGCGCCTCTCCCTAAATTTCCGTAACCAACTATTCCTACTTTTATCATAGATATAACCGCCTTTTTCTTTCTTTCTCTAATATTTTACTATCATAAAGAAAAAAAATCAACCTGTTTTTCACAACGAATAATTATAGATATTATTCGTTTTCGTTATCTAAGTGCTTTCTACTCTATTTTTCCATAAGAGACAAAATAAAACAAAATATTTGTGCCGATAAGTAATAAAATTCTACTTACATATATGGAGGTTTTTTATGAAAAAGCCCTCTCGCGCTTTCGATTACATATCTATTTTTAAATATTTACTGATATTTGCGTTATTTCTTCTTTTCAACTCTCTTGAAAAAACGGTTTTCCCCTATTCGCTATCTCTATTATCCGCAGAACTTTATCTCGGCTCTTCTATAATTATTTGTCCCTTACTCTTTATACTTTCGTTTATAACGCTTAACGAAGTCGGGCTTCTTGCTTGCGCGGCAATAGCTATACTTATAGAGGTAGTGTATTTTTTACTATATAGAAAATTCAACTATAAAAACGTTTTTTCGGCAATTCTTCTGTCAAGTCTTTCTTTGATAGGTTTTCTATTCATCGGTAATACGGAAATATATTTCTCTCTTGAAAAACGAATTCTTGTTTTCTTAATAAATACGGCGCTTACTATCGTCTGTTTTATTTCCGGGAAAGCGCTTACCCAAAAAGGTTTAAAATTCAAATTTTCCTATGAGGAACTTATTTCCGTTGCCGCTTTGAGCGTTGCAATAGGACTTGGAGTATGCAATCTTATTTCGCCAATAGTCTGGAAGGGAGTAACCGTTTTTCTTATTTTATTTTTTTGCTATCTGTTCAAGTTCGGAACGGGCACGTTTATTTCTGCGGTGCTGGGTTTAAGTCTCGCAATTTTTTACGGCAACGTCGAATTTGCGGCAATAACGATGATTTTCGGAATTTTTGCCGATTCATTTAAAAACCTCTCAAGGTACCTGTCCGCCCTTTCCGTCGTAGTAGCAGATTATCTTATTTACGCTATTTTCGGCATTTACGAAACATATACTATTTATGAATATCTGCCGGTTATTGTAGGGGCGTTTGCATTTATAGTTATTCCTCCGACGCCGCTTAACAAGTTTAAAGATAAACTTTACGCTTTCAGAGAAAAACAGCTTGTAAGACAAGCCATAAACAGAAACAGGCTTATGCTTTCAAACAGGCTTTACGAATT
>CAJOMM010000042.1 GCA_905235765.1 uncultured Clostridia bacterium | reverse complement strand
AGAAAAAGCCGGCGGTATCGCAGAGTTTATGAAAGGGGAGATAGACGAAAACGAGATTATCAAAAAGACGCAGTACGATAACGTCGACCTCATAACGAGAGGGGCGGAAATTTATAATCCCGCGCTCGTTCTGACTTCTGAAAAATTCAAAAAACTTATTTTGGGTCTTCGCGAGAAATACGACTTCATTATTTTGGATTGCGCGCCCGTTTTGCAATCTTCCGACTATATCCATATAGGAAAAGTTTCCGACGGAGCTTTATTCCTCGTCGCTTACGGACTGACCACCAAATCTCAGGTGGCGGACGCCGCTAAAGAACTGAAAAAGAACGACGTTAAAATCTTAGGCACGGTATTTACGATGTACGACAGAAAACGCGACAGTTATTACGGCTATTACGGAAAATATTACGACGAGATATACGTCGAGGACAAAAAGAACGTAAACAGAAGTCTTAAAGATAAAGAAGACAAAGAGTGATCCGTATGACGGATATTCACTCTCACGTGTTGCCGGAAGTCGACGACGGCAGCAACAATTTAGAAGAATCTATAGAGATGCTGAAATTCGCGGAAAAGGCGGGCGTGGACAAAATTGTCCTCACCCCGCATTTCCGCGACTCTTATAATATGAGGAAAAACAAACTTTCGGAAAAGTTCGACTCTTTTAAAAGCGTGGCGAAAGAAATGGGGATTAAAGCGGAACTCTTTTTGGGACAGGAGATTTACCGTACCGAACAGTCGATCTCGCTTTTGAAAAAAGGCGAACTTCTTACCATGAACGAAAGCAAGTACGTTTTGGTGGAATTCAATCTCCGCCATTATTCCGACGTTACGGAAGCCGTCTACGAATTTGTTTCCGCCGGTTTCGTTCCGATAGTCGCGCACGTGGAAAGGTATCCTTACGTAGAACCGGCAGACGTTAGAGAGATAAAAGAAATTGGCGGACTTATTCAGGTGAACGCCGCGTCGGTCGTGGGAAAGCCGAACAAGAAATATAAAAAAACGGTAAAGCGTTACTTAAAAGAGGATCTCGTGGACTTCGTGGCGAGCGATATTCATTATACGCGCGAAAATCATATGGAAGAAGCGTATAAATACGTCATGAAAAAATTCGGCAAAGAAAGAGCGGAAAAGTTGTTTTCCTTTAACGCTTGTAAATTTTGTTGAAAAAGCGACGTCAGGTCGCTTTTTTTACGGAGAGAAAATGGACAGATATATAATCGCCGTGGGCGGCGGAGAGATAAAGAATAAAACCACCCTTAAAATAGACGAATTTGTTGCGGATCTCGCCAAAAAGCACGCAGGGGAGAAAAGGGCGAACGCGCTTTTTTTCGGTACGGCGTCTCACGACAGTATGCCGTATTTTAACAGTTTCAGAAAGACCTATACTTCGGTTTTCGATATTAAAGCGGAAGTCGCGCTTACCGTATACGGGGAAATGAGTACGGAAAAGGTGTTCGGAAAGATCGACCTTGCGGACGCAATTTACGTCGGCGGCGGCGACACAGTTTATATGTTGGGAAAATGGGCGGAAACGGGAATAGATAAAAAACTTATAGAGGCTTACGGCGAGGGAAAGATAATATGCGGATTATCTGCCGGCGCTATCTGTTGGTTCGAAAATATGTATTCCGATTACGAAATAATGCGAAACGAAAGCGCGGAATATAAGATGTACAAGGGCTTGGGATTACTTAAAGGCACGGCGTGTCCGCATTTTAACGAGAGGGAAAAAGATTTTTTCGACGCCTGCGTTAAAGAGAACGTTAAAAACGCTTATTGCATAGAAAACGACGCCGCGATAGTCTTTAAAAACGGAGAATATTATAAGACGATTTCTTCCGGCGGAAAAGCGTATTTCGCGGAAAATATCGGCGGCAAAATGGTAAAAAGAGAACTTTTATGAAGCTTAATTACGACAAACTCATGCAAAAAGAGTTGGAAGGTTTTAATTCGGCAAAGGAAAAGCCGAAAGTTTTGCTGCACGCGTGTTGTGCGCCGTGTTCTTCCGCTTCTTTGGAGCGGCTTATTAAAGACGCCGACGTTACGGTTTATTTTTATAATCCCAACATGGACGGAATAGAAGAATATGAGCGTCGCGAAAAGGAAGAGAAAAGACTTTGCGAAAAAATGGGCGTAAAAGAGATTTCCGAAAAATACGATTCGCAGGAGTTTTATTCTTGTGTAAAGGGACTTGAAAAAGAACCGGAAGGCGGCAAAAGATGCGAAAAATGTTTTTATCTGAGACTGAAAAGAACGGCGAATAAAGCAAAAGAGATGTCTTTCGAATATTTTACCACCTCTCTCACGTTAAGTCCGTTAAAAAACTCCGCCGTTATAAACGAGACGGGAAAAGCGGTGGAGGAGGAGACGGGCGTAAAATTTCTTCCCTGCGATTTTAAGAAGCGCGGCGGATATCAGCGGTCTTTGGAACTTTCCCAAGAGTATTCGTTGTATAGGCAGAATTATTGCGGCTGCGTCTTTTCCAAAAAAACTGAAAAATCCGAATAAAGGCAAAAAACCTTCACATAATAATTTTCGGAGGCAAATATGAAGGTAACAACTATTATAGCCTTTATTCTGGTAATTATCGGCGCGATAGTGTGGGGACTCGTCGGAATTTTCGACTTCAACCTCGTCGCAATGATATTCGGTTCGGGCGCGGAAGCGGTCGTATCCAGAATCATATACTCGCTGGTAGGAATATCCGGATTATGGCTCATTTTTTACTCGCTTGTTTATCGTCCGTTCAGAGCGATAAACTGATAACACAACTTAAACGGGGACGCAAATTTGCGCCCCCGTTAGTTTTTGCTCATTTTTCTTATCGCGGATAAGAAATAATCTTCTTCCCGTCCGGAATTTTGCGGAGAAAGCGACGCTCTTATAAGCCCGTCTTTATCCGTTTTTAAGAATTTATGCGTCAGCGGCGCGCAATGAAATCCGCCGCGCACGGCTACGTCGTATTCGCTATTCAATAATTCCTCCGCGGCAGAACTGGACAAATTTTCCAATGAAAAAGAAACGATGCCTCCGGCGTTCGGCGTTGAATAAAGTTTTACTCCGTCTATATCTTTAAGCCCGTCAATAAGCCTCTCCGTCTTTTCCGTCAAAATTTTTCCTATCCTTTCTACGTTCCCCGAAACGTATCTGAATCCCTCTAAAAGCGCGGCGATAGCCGGCAGGTTTAAAGTCCCTGCTTCCAATCTTTCGGGGTAATCTTTCGGCTGAATCATATTAAACGTCTCCGTTCCCGTTCCGCCGTGTATTAACGGGGAAACCTCTGTTTCGTCCGAAAGTATAAGAATACCGCTCCCCATTATTCCGCCCATACCTTTGTGCCCTGCAAGGCAAAGTGCGGAAATATTGCTTTTTTTCATGTCTATATTGATGTGTCCGCCTGCCTGCGCTCCGTCGACTATAAAAAGGAGATTGCGGTCTTTTGCGAGCTCGCCTATTTTTTCTATCGGTAAAGTCAACCCCGTAACGTTGGATATCGCGGTTGAAACGATAAGATACGTGTCGTCGGTTATTTTTTCTTTGATAGCGGAAATAATATCTCCGTCTTTATCCGGCGCTACTGCGTCTAAGGTTATATCTCCGCGCGCTTGCAAAAAACCGAGCGGTCTCAACACCGAATTGTGTTCGAATACGGTGGTTATAACGTGGCGTTTCGGTTTTAACGTTCCGAATATCGCCGTATTCAACGCTTCGGTGCAGTTTTTTGTAAAAACGACGCGAAAGGGATCGGCGTTAAAATTTTCGCCGATAAGTTCTCTTGCGTTCTCCACGATTTTCGCGCCCGTAACCGCAAGACGGTGTCCGCTTCTCCCGGGATTTGCCGACAGGTATTTTATTACGCTTACCGCCGCGGATATCGCCGCCTGAGGCTTAAAGCCTCCCGTCGCGGCGTTGTCGAAATATATCATAAACCCTCCGTAACTTTTTAATTTGCCGATGAATAATATATTCGTATAACAATATATTTTATAATTTCCGTTTTAAATTTATGCAAAGGAGGAAAGTTATATGGATTATATTTTGATAGCGTACAGGTCAAGGTCGCACACCTTGAAATTTCACGAATTTTTAAAGAGCAACGGATTGTATTCGGAGATCGTAAACACGCCGAAAGAAGCAGGCGTCGGCTGCGGACTTTCGGTAAAAATAGAGCCGAAATATTTTACCGCAGTCAAAAAAGCGGTAAGAATAACGAACTTTTCCGGTTTTGCCGGATTTTTCGCGGTAAAACAAATCGCAGGGAGAAGAACGGTTAAAAGTATTTAGCGTAAAACGCTTGTAAAAAAGTTTCCGCTTGTGTTAATATGTTTACGAAGTTAATTAAGGGTATTATGGATAAAACCAAAGCGAAAAGCGTCGTAAACAGACTGGCGGAAAATTTTGCGGACAAGCCCGCGCTTAAATTCGGCTCGCCCTACCAACTGTTGGTGGCGGTCATACTTTCCGCGCAATGCACGGACGCGCGCGTAAATAAAGTTACCGAAAAACTTTTTGAAAAATACGGCACTCCCGAAGAAATGCTCACCTTATCGCAGGAAGAACTCGAAAAATATATTTTTACCTGCGGTCTTTATAAGACTAAAGCGCAGCATATTTTATCGGCAACGCGCGATATTGCGGAAAAGTTTAACGGAAAAGTCCCCGAAAATCTCGAGGATTTAAGAACGCTTGCCGGCGTCGGCAGAAAAACCGCGAACGTCGTTTACAGCGTGGCTTTTGGCGGAGCCGCGATTGCGGTCGACACGCACGTTTTCAGGGTCGGAAACCGCTTGGGACTTTGTAACGAAAAAGACGTATATAAGACGGAAAACGCGCTTATGGAGATACTCGATAGAAAAGATTGGTCGAGAACGCATCACTATCTTATTTATCTCGGCAGGAGTTTTTGCAAAGCAAAAAATCCGGACTGTAAAAACTGTCCGGTAAACGAATTTTGCGAGTGGGAATATAAGGAAAATTATGTTTGTAGATAAAGCGAAAATAACCGTAAAATCAGGCGACGGCGGAAGCGGAATCACTTCTTTCATACACTATAAGGGGAAAGTCTGCGGCGGTCCCGACGGGGGCGACGGAGGAAAGGGCGGCGATATAATATTCGTTGCGGATAAAGGCATGTCCACTCTTGCGGATTTTTATTACAAGACCAAATACGTCGCCGAAAACGGCAGCAACGGAGAACCGAATAACCGTTTCGGAAAAGCCGGAGAAGATTTAATAATAAAAGTGCCTTTGGGTACTGTGATTAAGGACGAAAAGACCGGAGGAATAATCGCCGACATGTTCGAAGACGGGCAAAGAAAGACCGTGCTTTTAGGCGGCGAGGGCGGAAAAGGTAACGCGAAATTCGCAAACGCGCGTCGCCGCGCGCCGCACTTTTCGCAGACCGGCGAAAAAACCGAAACCAAAAGGATTATTCTGGAATTAAAGACGATTGCCGACGTGGGACTTATAGGGTTTCCGAACGTCGGGAAATCCACGATTTTAAGTAAACTGACGAAGGCTAATCCTAAAATCGCAAACTATCACTTTACCACGCTTTCGCCAAATCTCGGCGTTTGCGAATATTACGACGAAAAATGCGTGGTGGCGGATATCCCGGGACTTATCGAGGGCGCAAGCGAAGGCTTGGGACTTGGCACGGATTTTCTGCGACATATAGAACGCACCCGTATGCTCGTCCACGTAATAGACGTTTCGGGTATAGAGGGTAGAGATCCTTATGACGACTACTTAAAAATCAACGCCGAACTTAAAAATTACAGCCCCTCTCTCGCAAAGCTGAAAACGATAATCGTTCTTAATAAAACGGACTTTTACGGGGCGGAAGAAAAAATTAAAGAATTTAAGAATAAAATCGGCAGAAAAAAAGTCGTTTTATTGAGCGCAATCAAGGGCGACGGAATTTCCGAACTCAAAAAAGAAATGTTTGCGGCGCTTCGCAAACTTCCGCCGGTAAAACCGCTGGAATT
>CAJOMM010000041.1 GCA_905235765.1 uncultured Clostridia bacterium | reverse complement strand
AAATTAGCGGATATTTCCAATGCGAGAGTAATTTCCGTAGGCAAATCGGGAGGATTAACCAAGGAAGAAATTTCCGAAAGGTTGAGGGAGTATTATGAAGGGTAGGATTGCTATAATAGGCGACGGCGACAGCGTATTGGTATTTAAGTCGGTCGGAGTTGCTCCTTTTGCGGTTTCCGACCCCAAAGAGGCGGAAAAGACGCTTGACAGAATAGCAAAAGATTTTGAAATAATTTATATTACCGACGATTTGGCAAAAGAGATCGACGGCAAACTAAAAAAATACACGGCGAAAAGTTACCCGATAATCGTATCTATTCCCTCGAAAGAAGGAAGTAACGGCTACGGGGAACAAAATTTGAACGACGCTATGCAAAAAGCGCTCGGCATAAATATTTTTGCCGATAAATGAGGTAGATATGCAGGGAAGAATTATTAAAGTATCCGGTCCGCTTATTGTTGCGGAAAATATGTCCGACTGTAAACTTTACGACGTCGTTAAGGTCAGCGATAAAAAACTTATCGGTGAAATTATAGAATTAAGAGGGGATAAAGCGTCTATTCAGGTATACGAGGAGACGAGTGGTCTTGGAGTTGGCGAGGTTGTAGAATCGACTAACGCACCTCTTTCCGTCGATTTGGGACCGGGACTTATCGAAAGTATTTTCGACGGTATTCAAAGACCCCTTAAATCCGTTTGCGAAAAATACGGCGACAGAATAAGCAGGGGAATAGACGTAAACAATATAGACCGCGATAAAATTTGGGAATTCAAAGCCGTGGCTAACGTTGGCGATAAAGTTTCCGCCGGAGATATTTTGGGCGAAGTTCAGGAGACTTCAATCGTAAATCATAAAATAATGGTGCCGTTTGGAGTAAGCGGAACCGTAAAAGAAATAAAAAGCGGCAATTTCAATATCACGCAGACTATTGCGGTTATTGATACCGTTGACGGCGATAAAGAGGTCTGTATGTTACAGAAATGGCCGGTTCGCCGCGGCAGACCTTATAAAAATAAGATTAATCCTTATATGCCTATGGTAACGGGACAGAGAGTTATCGATACGCTTTTCCCGATAGCGAAAGGCGGAGTTGCGGCAGTTCCCGGGCCTTTCGGCAGTGGAAAAACTGTCGTTCAACACCAACTCGCAAAGTGGGCTGACGCCGATATCATAGTTTATATAGGCTGCGGAGAGCGTGGAAACGAAATGACTGACGTTCTCAATGAGTTCCCCGAACTAAAGGATCCGAAATCCGGAGAACCATTAATGAAAAGGACCGTTCTTATTGCAAACACCTCGGATATGCCGGTTGCGGCGAGGGAAGCTTCTATTTATACGGGTATCACCATCGCTGAATACTTCAGAGATATGGGATATAACGTGGCTATTATGGCAGACTCGACTTCGCGTTGGGCGGAGGCGTTAAGGGAAATGAGCGGAAGACTTGAAGAAATGCCCGGCGAGGAAGGTTATCCTGCCTATCTTTCGTCAAGACTTGCCGAATTTTACGAGCGAGCAGGTATCGTAAACACTCTTTGCAGCGGCGAAAGAACGGGATCTGTTTCAGCTATAGGCGCGGTTTCCCCTCAGGGAGGAGATTTGAGCGAGCCCGTTTCTCAGGCGACGTTAAGAATTGTCAAGGTGTTCTGGGGACTTTCTTCATCGCTTGCTTATAAAAGACATTTCCCGGCTATCGATTGGCTTATAAGTTATTCGCTTTATGCGGACAAGCTTGCCGATTGGTATAATCAGAACGTATCGGAAGACTTTACGCGTATGCGTTCGTTCGCAATGACCGTTCTGCAAGAAGAATCAGAACTCGACGAAATCGTAAGATTAGTCGGCGCCGACGCTCTTTCATATAAGGACCGACTTACGATGGAAACGGCGAAATCTATAAGAGAAGACTATCTGCATCAAAACGCTTTCCATGAAGTAGATACGTTTACCTCTCTCGATAAACAGTATAAAATCATGAAACTTATATACGATTTCCACAGGCTTTCAAATGAAGCGCTTAAAAACGGCGCGGAATTTGCCGATATAATAAATCTCCCCGTAAGAGAAAAGATCGGCAGGGCTAAATATATTACGGAAAGCGAATTGGATAAGCTCGACGAAATAAACGTCGAAATAAAATCGTCTTTGAAAGCGTTGACGGAAGGTGACAACAATGAATAAGGAATATAAGACCATAAAAGAGGTCGTCGGACCTATAATGTTGGTGGAAGGAGTTTCCGGCGTTAAATATAACGAATTGGTTGAAGTGATTCAGAAAAACGGAGAAGTAAGACACGGCAAGGTGTTGGAAGTTTCCGGAAGTAATGCGCTTGTTCAACTTTTCGAAAGTTCGCAAGGGCTTCAGATTTCTACCAGCAGGGCTAAATTTTTAGGTTACAGCCAGAGGCTTGCTGTTTCCGCAGACATGTTGGGAAGAGTGTTCGACGGAATGGGGAGACCCCGTGACGGAGGCGCTCCGATAATTGCCGAAAAATATATGGACATAAACGGAGAACCTATAAATCCGGCGGCAAGAGATTATCCTAACGAATTTATACAGACGGGTATTTCCGCAATAGACGGCTTAAATACTTTGGTAAGAGGACAGAAACTGCCGGTGTTCAGTATGTCGGGTTTGCCTCACGCCGAGCTTGCCGCTCAGATAGCAAAGCAGGCAAAAGTGTTAAACGCAGACGATAAATTTGCGGTAGTTTTTGCAGCCGTCGGTATTACTTACGAAGAAATGGAATATTTCGTCGAAGATTTCCGTAAAACCGGCGCGATAGAAAGGACGGTTATGTTTTCTAACCTTGCAAACGATCCCGCTATAGAGCGTATTGCTACGCCTCGTATGGCGCTTACTTGCGCGGAATATCTTGCTTACGATCTCGGTATGCACGTTTTGGTTATAATAACCGATATTACCAACTATTGCGAATCTTTGAGAGAGATATCTGCGGCAAGGAAAGAAGTTCCGGGGAGAAGAGGATATCCGGGATATCTGTATACAGACCTTGCAACTATGTACGAGCGTGCAGGCAGAATAAAGGGCAAGAAAGGTTCTATTACGCAGATTCCTATTTTAACCATGCCTGAAGACGATAAAACTCATCCTATTCCTGACTTGACGGGGTATATTACCGAGGGGCAGATAATATTGTCGAGAGAATTGTATAAAAAGGGCGTAAATCCGCCTATCGACGTTCTTCCGTCTCTTTCAAGATTGAAAGATAAGGGTATTGGCGACGGAAAGACGAGAGAAGACCATGCGGATACGATGAACCAACTTTTTGCGGCTTACGCTAGGGGCAAAGAAGCGAAAGAACTTTCGGCTATTTTAGGTGAAGCCGCTCTTTCCGATACCGATAAACTTTACGCCAAATTTGCGGAGAGTTTTGAGAAAGAATACGTTTCACAGGGGTATAACACAAACAGACCTATAGAGGAAACGTTAAATCTCGGTTGGAAACTTCTCAATATTTTGCCCGTCGGAGAATTGAAGAGAATAAAAGAAAAATATATAGAAAAATATCTAAAAGCAAATGCTGACGGAGAATAATTTTGGCGAGACTTAACGTTAATCCCACTCGTATGGAACTCAATAAGCTTAAAGCAAGGCTTAAAACTGCTACGAGAGGGCATAAATTATTAAAAGATAAAACCGACGAAATGATTCGTAGGTTTTCCGTAATTATAAGGGAAGACAAAGCTTTAAGGGATTCTGTTGAAAAAGACGTTTCGGATACCTTAAAACAGTTTTCGCTTGCAAGGACTTCTGTCAGCAAAACCGACGTGGAGTTGGCATTTTCTATGCCTACCGTTTCTGCCGAACTCGAGTGCGGAGTCAAAACGGTCATGAGCGTACCCGTACCGAGTCTGGATCTTAAAATTTCCAACGACCAAGGGAAATATCCGTATTCTTTTGCGTTTTTAACAGGAGAAGCGGACAGCGCGGTAGATATGGCAGGGACGCTTTTACAAAAACTTGTAAAACTTGCGGAGCTTGAAAAGTCTACGGCAATGCTCGCAGACGAAATTGAAAAAAGTAAACGTAGAGTCAACGCTTTAGAATACGTCCTTATTCCAAACCTGGAGGAAACTATCCGTTATATTTCAATGAAGCTTGAAGAGAACGACAGAAGCAGTAGAACCAGACTTATGAAAGTTAAGTCAATGTTAGAAGAGAGAAATTAAATGTACAGAATAGGCGTAGACATCGGTGGCATGAGTATTAAAATAGGAGTAGTGGATTTCTGGGGAAAAATATTATTTTCGAGCAGAGTAAAAACCGTTTCTACCGCCGAACAAAACGTTAAAAATATTGCAAACGAAATACTTCTTCTACTTAAGGATAACGGTATAACTGTAAGTGATATTTCAGGGATCGGGATTGGCTGTCCCGGTCTTATTTGTTCTGAAACCGGAGTCGTCGAATCAAATTCTAATTTGGGGTGGAATGAATTTCCTATTGTATCTCGGCTTAAAAGTTATTTTAACGTCGAAATAAAACTTTCCAACGACGCAAACGTTGCGGCTCTTGCCGAAGTAAAATACGGCGTCGCTAAAAATTATAAAAACGCAATCATGCTTACATTGGGAACGGGCGTCGGCGGTGGAATAATAATCGACAAAAAGTTATACGAAGGCGGCTATTCAAAAGGCGCGGAACTCGGACATATATGTATAAAAGAAAGAGGCGAGAAGTGCGGTTGCGGAAGACGAGGTTGTCTTGAAGCGTACGCTTCCGCTACAGCCCTTATTCGCGATACAAAACGCGCTATGGAAAAAAATAAAGATAGTCTTATGTGGAAAGTCGTTGAAGGCGATATTGATAAGGTTGATGGAAGGACTTCTTTTGAATGCGCTAAAAAGGGCGATTCAACCGCAAATAAGGTGGTTAATAATTTCGTCAGATATCTTTCCGAAGGTATATTAAGTTTATTAAACATATTCAGACCGGAAGTCGTTATAATCGGCGGTGGTATTTGCGCACAGGGAGATTATCTTTTAGATAAATTGAGAAGATATTGCAAAAAGTATGATTACGGCTATAAAAATGCGCCAAAAGCTGAAATCGTTGCCGCAGAATTAGGCAACGACGCTGGAATTATAGGTGCCGCCGCTCTGATTGAAATCTGATTAATTTTGAAAAAAGCCGCTATTTAGCGGCTTTTAGTTTTATTCGATATTCAAAATCTTTCTTGCTACAAAAACCCCGCTTGCCGAAGCGTGCGACAGCGAGTGAGTTACGCCGCTTCCGTCTCCTATGACGAACAGCCCTTTTAATTTCGTTTCAAGATTATTATCGACCGAAACTTCCATGTTATAGAATTTAACTTCCACGCCGTATAAAAGCGTATCGTCGTTTGCCGTGCCGGGTGCGACTTTATCTAAAGCGTATATCATTTCTATTATTCCGTCCAAAATACGCTTGGGTAGAACCAGGCTTAAATCTCCGGGCGTCGCGGAAAGGGTAGGGACGACTGCTCCTTCTTCAATCCTTTTTTCCGTACTTCTTCTTCCGCGTATAAGGTCGCCGAAACGCTGAACGATAACTCCGCCTCCAAGCATGTTTGAAAGTTTTGCAATGCTTTCGGCGTAACCGTTACTGTCCTTAAACGGCTCTGAAAAATGTTTTGCTACCAAAAGCGCAAAATTTGTGTTTTTGGTTTTCATATTTGGATCTTCATAGCTGTGCCCGTTTACGGTTACGATCCCGTTGGTGTTTTCGTTGACGACGATGCCGTTTGGATTCATACAGAAAGTTCTTACGGAGTCTTCGAATTTTTCCGTTCTGTATACGATTTTACTCTCATAAAGTTCGTCGGTTATATTTGAAAAAATTTCAGAAGGCAGTTCAACTCTTACGCCAATATCAACGCGGTTGGATTTGGATATGCAGTTTTTTACATATTTGTTCTATCCATTTGCTACCGCTTCTGCCTACAGAAATAATACAATTTTCACATTTGTATTCGCCGTTTTGGGTAACGGCAATGTACCCGTCTTCCGATTTTATTATATCCGTAACGGGCATATCAAAATAAAAATCCACTTTATCTTTCAGAAAAGCGTAAACGTTTTCGAGAACGACAAAATTTTTATCCGTACCAAGATGGCGAACTTTTGCGTCTAAAAGATTGAGTTTGTTTTGAAGGCATATTTTTTTGAGAGCGGTGCCGGCAGTAGAATACATTTTGGTACCGTTTCCGCCGTAAGACATATTAATCTCGTCGACGTAATTCATAAGGTCGATAGCGTTTTGTTTTCCTATGTGTTCGTGTAAACTTCCGCCGAAATCGTTTGTAATGTTATATTTACCGTCCGAAAAAGCGCCCGCACCGCCGAATCCCGACATTATAGAGCAAGTCTTGCAGTTTATGCAAGATTTGATTTTTTTGCCGTCAATAGGGCAAAATCTTTTTTCGAGTGAATGGCCGGAATCGAATACGGCAACTTTTAATCCGTTACCTTTTTTGACAAGTTCGTAAGCGGCATATATTCCACCGGGGCCTGCGCCAACAATCAAAACGTTATACATTTTTTCTCCGATTAACGTAAAAATTTTTCAAGCGTAATAAATTATAGCATTTATAAAAAATATAATCAATTAAAATTTGTAAAAAATTTTACAATTCTAATGATTATATGGTATACTTAATTTAGAAATATTAAAAGAGGTTTTTATGAAAATAATATTTAATCCGGACGAAAAAACAGTTACCGCAATTCGTGAAGGGCTTAAAAGAAAAGAGGGGTATTGCCCATGTCGAATAGTCAGAAGCGAAGATACCGTATGTATGTGTAAAGAATTCAGAGAGCAGATTGCCGATCCTGAATTCGAAGGGTTTTGCCATTGCAGACTTTATTACAAGTCAAAATAAAAAGCCGCCTCAGGGCGGCTTTTATATCAGATTGACTATCGTTTCGTTTATTTTTCCCGTAGTCTCAAGTTCTTCGTTTAATTTTTTTAAGGTTTCAGGTATCGATTTATAAGTGCAATTATTGATTTTAAGAAAAGAAAAGTTAATTGCTTTATTTGCGAGTAAATTTATGCTTGCCGCGGTGTAGCGGAAATCGTTGTTGATACAGTGTATATCCAATTGTTTTTTTACGGCTTGCATAAACGATACCGCGCCCGTTTTTCCGGAAAAGCCGGTAAATGCGACGGCGCCGCCGAAACTTGCCAAAGAAAAAGCTTTAACGACGGGAATATTGCAGTCCGCTATATATACAACCTTATCCGTCATCCTTCCGCTGGTTATTGTGGAAACTTCTTTTTGCCAGTTATCGTTTGGCCCCAATACGTAATAAATTCCGGATTTTTTTGCAGAAGCCATCGATTCTTCGTCAGACGTTAAGACGATAGGAACTGCCTGATAATATATGAGAAGTTGAGCGAAGATGTTTCCGAAGTTGTTCGCTCCTATTACAGAAACGTAATCGCCTTTTTGAATATTCAGTTTGTCGAATAATGAAACGGCAAGCGAGATATGGTTTATAAATAACGCTTCTGTATCCGAAACGCTGTCAGGGAGGGCATATAGTTTTTCCGTCCTCGCTACGGCAAAATCGCATAAAAACCCGTCGTAATCTTCTCCGGCGATCTGGACGTTGGAACACTTTTCAGCTTCGCCCTTTTTACAATTATAACATTCGTTGCATTCACGGCTGGGTTCTATATAGGTTCTGTTTCCTTTTTCGAGATCCAAAAGGTTTTCGTCAGTTTCGCTCAGTACGCCTAAACCGACGCTGCCTAAAACAACTTCATTTGCATCGATCTCTCCGTTATACCGTAACACGTCGGAAAGCGTAATAAGAGATTTAGTCAATCTCACCTTAGAAGTGATACCGTTAAGAGGCTGGTCTTCCGTTTCACTTTCTTCTAAGGTAAAAGGCTTTATTAATTTATATCCTTTCATCCTTACTCCAATCGATAAAAAAATCTTAATACATTATATTATAAAAAAATTGAAAAAGCAAGTGTTTATCGCTTGTTGAATAAATAAACGAAATATTAAAAAAACCTTTTCATTTACTTGACTATCCCTTAAAAATATATTATAATATCTCGGTAAATAAAAAGTGTGCGAATTAATGAGGTGAAATATGAAAGAAGGTATTCATCCGGATTATCACGAAGTAACCGTGGTTTGTGCTTGCGGTGAAACTTTTAAAACCGGTACTACAAAAAAGACGGACGTTATAAAGGTTGATATATGCAGTAAATGTCATCCTTTCTTTACTGGTAAACAAAAATTAGTTGATACCGGCGGCCGTGTTGATAAATTCAACAAAAGATATAACAAAGCAAAATAAAAATATTTTTAACGGCTTTAAGGTAGAATTTTATTCCTTAAAGCCGTTTTTATATTCTAATTATGAAAAAATCACGTTGTGAGAAAAAGGAAAAACGCGTATCTTACGGCGGTCAAGCCGTTATAGAAGGCGTTTATATGCGCGGAAAATCTTCCGAAGCTATCGCCGTTCGCGATGGAGACGGCGTTATTCGGCTTGAGACAAAACGCATTAAACCTCTTTCGGAAAAAAATCTGTTTTTCAGGCTGCCCATAATCAGAGGAGTTATTGCTTTTATCAATTCCTTATTTTCCGGGACTAAAACGCTGATGCGTTCCGCAGACGTTTTCGGGGAAGGCGAACCTACCAAATTCGAGAAATGGGTTTCCGAAAAATTAAAGATCAACGTAATGAGCGTCGTCAGCACTTTTTCGCTGCTGTTTGGACTTGCGCTTGCGATTGTGCTTTTTATTTTTTTACCGCAAGTCGTAAGAAAAGCGTTTGAAAGTTGGTTTAACGTTTCTTTCGGTATTTGGGCGAGAAATTTTATAGAAGGCGGAGTAAAACTTTTAATTTTTATTTCTTATATTCTTCTTGTCTCGCTTTTAAAAGATATAAGACGGACGTTTATGTATCACGGCGCAGAACATAAGACGATTTCCTGCTACGAAAAAGGATTGTCGCTTACGGTTGAGAATGCAAGAAAATGTACGCGTGTACATCCGCGTTGCGGAACTACTTTTATCGTTTTCGTTTTAGTTATAAGTATTATAGTTTTTGCCGTTTTCGAATCTCTTGTCGGCACCGAAATAACCGGAATTATAAGAGTTTTATGTAAA
>CAJOMM010000040.1 GCA_905235765.1 uncultured Clostridia bacterium | reverse complement strand
GTGCGCCGAAAGGCGAAAGTCACAACTTAATAATAAAAAACAAATGATTTTTAATCCCGATGAAACCAACGAGATTCCGCAATTAAATACATAAGCGGCGTTTTATCGTAAACCGAAAAACGGTAGAGGCAGACGGGAGATTTCTCCCCTCTGCCTCATTTTTATGATGAATAAATGTGAATTGAGATGATTCTCTTGTAAAAAAATAAAAAAAATGATATAATAAGACAAATTTTCAACAAAAAGGAACTTACATATCATATACTTGAAAGATTAATTTTAAAACTCTTATATGAGTTAAATAAAAAATTAATAAACTAAAACGAGGAATATTCACAATGGGTCGTATTTTAATAAAAGACAAACAGATGGATGAAGAAAGGGCGCTGTATAATCTTACCGACGGTGAGGTGAAAAACTGTCCTATGGACGGAGAATCCGTCCTGAAAGAATCGAGAAATATAGCGGTCGTAGACTCTGAATTTTCTCTCCGCTATCCTATGTGGCACGTTAAAGGCTTTGTTTTGTCTAATTCCTCAATGGACGATAAGACGAGGGCTGCGCTTTGGTATTCCGATAACGGAAAAATTGAATTTTGTTCACTTATGGGCGTGAAAGCGGTCAGAGAGTGTTGTAATATAGAAATTAAAAACTGCAATATAAATTCAGCCGAATTCGGTTGGAAATGCAACGGTATTTCCTTAAACGATACCGAGATAACCGCGGAATATCTGTTCTTGGACAGCAAAAACATATCTCTTAATAACGTTAAAATGCATGGAAAGTATTCTTTTCAGTACGTAGAAGGCTTGACGATTCAAAATTGCAATCTCGACACCAAAGACGCCTTTTGGCACAGCAAAAACGTTACGGTTAAAAATTCTGTGGTAAAGGGCGAATACCTCGGTTGGTTTTCGGAAAACCTTACCCTTATTAACTGTAAGATAATAGGAACTCAGCCGCTTTGTTACTGCGAAAACCTTACTCTTGTTAATTGCGAAACGGAGGATTGCGACTTATCTTTCGAGTATTCGTCGGTAAACGCGGATATTCGGGGCGCTATTGTTTCGGTTAAAAACCCCAAGTCGGGAGTGGTCGTCGCTGACGAAATTGGCGAAATAATATCCGGTGGCGCTGTTATCCCTTGTAACGGAGAGATTAAAATCAGGTCTTAACGATTGTATTTAGGGGGAATCTTTTATTATGAAAGAAAAAAAGAGCAGTATCGAAAAACATTCGGTCGCCTGTCCGCATTGCGGAAAAACCGTTCTCGACCATATGACGCAATGTCCGTTTTGTAATGGCAAACTTAAGTCCGCTTATTACGATACTTCTAATATAGACAGCGCAGAAAAAAGAAAATGGAAACTGATTATTTTAGTCGCAACCCTTGTCGTCGTCGCGGCGATTGTCGTTATTCGCGCTGTAATATAAAAAACTTGAAGTAAAATTTTTCTTACGTTACAATTACACAAACTTATAAAAGGAGTAAAAATGAAGGCGTCTCGCAATAAAACTATCGATTTTTCTTTGTCCGAGGGGGAAAAGTATCTTAAAAGATGCGTATCCGTCGTTGGCAACGTGCAAGAATCGGAAATATTAAATAAAACCGTTTTAGGCGACGCTATGCTTACCCTTGATTATTTGCCGCGCAAATTCGTCGACCTTTTGATTGTCGATCCACCATATAATATGAATAAATCATTCGGCGACAGTTCTTTTAAGAAAATGACCGATATAGAGTATGCGAAATACACCGAAAGTTGGATAATAAAGGTAATTCCGCTTCTCAAAGACACCGCTTCCGTTTACGTCTGTTGCGATTGGGAGTCCGGAATTATTATCGCGGAGATACTTAAAAAATATTTTAAGTTAAGAAACCGCATTACCTGGCAGCGAGAAAAAGGCAGAGGGGCTAAGGCAAATTGGAAAAACGGTATGGAAGATATTTGGTTTGCCACAGTCTCTGACGATTACGTTTATAATTTAGACGCGGTCAAAATCCGAAAAAAAGTCGTGGCGCCTTACCGTCGGAACGGCGAGCCTAAAGACTGGGAGGAGACGGGAAACGGAAATTTCCGCAACACTTGTCCGTCTAATTTTTGGGACGACGTTTCCGTGCCTTACTGGTCTATGCCGGAAAATACCGCGCATCCTACGCAAAAACCCGAAAAATTGCTGGCTAAACTTATTTTAGCAAGTTCCAACGAGGGAGACGTCGTTTTAGACCCGTTCTTAGGTTCCGGCACCACTTCGGTTACGGCTTATAAACTTAACAGAAACTACGTCGGAATAGAAAAAGAACCGCAATACTGCGCCTGGGCGGAAAAAAGACTGGAAACCGCTCAAAGCGACCGCTCTATTCAAGGCTATACGGACGGGGTGTTCTGGGAGCGCAATACTTTTGCCGCGCAGCGTAAAAATAAGTCGGCTATTCAAAAAAACGATAAGAAATAATACGATTAAATTCCTAAAAGCGATACGTTTATTCGCCCCAAAAGTAAAAGACTTTTGGGGCGAATAATGTAAGTCGTTATTTTTTTGTTATTGCGGTTATTTTTCGGTTTTCCACTTTAAATGTAAAATATTCTACGTAATACGTTCGTTCTTTAGATTTATAAACAAGTCCTATTTCGTCGTATTCCCGAAAAAACGGCGGCGTCGTTACGCCTATAAAATCGCCGAAGAAATCTTTTAAGTGTTCGGCGTTTTCTTTTACTTCGCCGCCCACGTATTCGGAAACGTCTCCGCCGCAACCGAATTCTTCTAAAAATGCGTAAGGAAGTATTTTTTCGGGAATAGCGTTTTTATCAAAGTTTTCGGATGACGTTACCGTCCTTTTACCTCGTTTTACCCCGTTTTGCGTTATTTCCCATAAAGTTTTTACCGTGTGTTTTTGTACGTCCTTTTTTTGTTCGGTAGTATAAAATCCCTCCGCGCACAGTTCAAGTTCGCTTAACGTTTCGGAAAAAATAAGTTCCGGCTTTATCGTAACGTCGTAAACGTTAAGTATTTTTCCCGTTTCCGTCGTAAGTTCTGAAAAAATTATCGAGCGGTTTCCGTAAAATTTTTGTGTAAATTCGGCGGCGGTTATCCTGAAATCGAAAGTTTCCGCCAAAAATCCGTTTTCGGTTTCTACGGAAGATCTGTATCCGCCGTCGATGAATACGGTTATCACGGCGCCACTATATTTCTTTTGATTTATTACTTTGAATTCGGATGGGGCACAAGGTTCTGAAAACCTTATGAAATATCCGCCTTTAAGGTCGGTTACCGTTGCGTTTTCGGGCGGGTTATCCAAAAAATCCGAATTCGGGAAAAACGCCGAACTTAAACGGTTACCGGATAAAGGCAATATTTCTATTAAAGGGTAAGGTTCGTAAATGTCCAGAAAAGCAACGCTTTTATACGCCGTTCCGAAATATATTCCGCCGAGTTTTATCGCCGAAGGAAAATCCGTTGAAAAATAAAAATACATTTATAAAATATATACGTATATTTTTCTTTAAATATGTTAAAAAACTTATAAAACAAAAAAGGAGTTTTTTATGTATAAAGTTTACGGATTTAGAGAAGAGGACGTAAAAGATCTTGCAATTTTCATCAAAGAAAACCGATTTAAAACGCTGACCGAAACGTTTAAGGCTTACGCCGAAAAAAACGATAGGGCGGTAGGCTCGGTGAGAAATCTTTATTATGCTTTGACAAAAACCGCCAAAGCCGACGCGGAATTCTGTGAAAAATATTTAGACGGAAAGCCTATTAAAGTCGGCGAAATAAAAGAGTTCAGCGATAACGAAGAAACCGCGCTTTTGGAAAACGTCTTTGAGGGATTAAAAAAAGGCGATTCGGTCAGAAAAATCATAAACGACATTGCGGAAAATAACAGTAAAACCGCGTTAAGACTTCAGAACAAATACAGAAGTCTTATTAAAAACAAGCCGGAAAAGGTGAGAGCGGCGGCGGAAAAGATAGGAATAGAACCGAAAAGCGTTAAATGCGCGAAGAGCGATATAAAAAGCGTTTCGCCGTTTTTGGAAGCCAGACTTAAAAGAGAAATCGATAAACTTATCGCAAGACTAACCTTAAAAGCCGAAACGGAAAATATGAGACTTAAAGAGAGAGTAGCGTATCTCGAAGCGGAAAACAGGACTTTGCACCGTAAACTTCGCGAAGATAGAGGAGTGGACGTGTTAAAGTATTTCAGCCCTTCAAAAACCGATCTTGTAAATTAAAATTATATAAAAATGCAAAGAACGGTTTCTTCGGATTTTTTGATTGACAAAGACCTATTAAAGTAATATAATAAATTCGTTATTACCTTTGGAAGGTTGTTATGGATTTATTTAAGAAATGTGAAACGTTTGACGCGGTAAAAAAACTCAAAGAAGCGGATATTTATCCTTATTTTCACAGATTGGAGACCAAGCAGGCTCCGGAAGTTGTGATGGAAGGTCATGATATTATAATGATTGGTTCCAACAACTATTTGGGACTTACCTCTCATCCCGAAGTATGCGAGGCCGCTATAAAAGCCGTTGAAAAATACGGTTCCGGATGTTCGGGCAGCAGGTTTTTGAACGGCACCTTGGACATACACGTAGAACTCGAAAAAGAACTCGCGGAATTTTTACAGAAAGAAGACGTCGTTACTTTTTCTACGGGGTTCCAAAGCAATTTGGGTATAATTTCCGCCATTGCCGGCAGAACCGATTATATTCTTTGCGATAAAGAAAACCACGCGAGCATTTACGACGGATGCAGGTTGTCTTATGCAAAAATGCTGCGGTATAATCACTCCGATATGGAGGATCTCGAACGCCAGATTAAAACGGTTCCCGACACCGCAGGCATCCTTATAGTTACCGACGGCGTATTCTCTATGGGCGGAGACATTTGTAAACTTCCGGAGATAGTCCGTATTGCCAAAAAGTACGGCGCGCGCATTATGGTAGACGACGCTCACGCTTTAGGCGTTTTAGGCGCGCACGGCAGGGGAACTGCCGAACATTTCGGGCTTGAAAACGAAGTCGATATCTATATGGGGACTTTCAGTAAATCGTTGGCGAGTCTCGGCGGATACATGGCGGCAAAAAAAGAAGTTTGCGAATACGTAAGGCACAATTCGCGCCCGTTCATTTTTTCGGCGAGTATAACTCCTGCGAGTGTAGCCAGTGCAAGGGCGGCTTTAAATATTCTGAAAAGAGAACCCGAAAGAGTCGCAAGACTTCGCGATATAAGCAGTTATATGCGTAATAAGCTTAAAAGTTTAGGCGTGGATTTGATAGACAGCGGCGAAAAAACGCCGATAATTCCGATTTATACGTATTATAACGTTCGCACGTTTAAGGCATGCAAAATGCTTTTCGAACGTGGCGTTTACGTCAATTCCACCGTATCTCCGGCGGTTCCCGTCGGAAGCAGCCTTTTAAGGACGAGCTATATGGCGACTCATACGGAAGAGCAGATGGACAAGGCGGCGGCGGCTATTAAAGAAGTGCTGACTTTGGTTAAAGATATTAACGAGTGATGAATAAAAAAATACTCCGAGGTTCAAAAATTTTTGGACCTCGGAGTTCTTTTTTGCTTTTTTCAAGAATTTAGTCGGGCTTATCACATATTTTTCAATAGAACGTAAATAGTCTCCGGACTGTGCATATATATACAGCGAACAAAATCGTTTTTGTAAAGCGGTATTTGAAGAAGTAGCGGAAGTGCCGGATGCTTTATAAAATTTGAAATCGTATTGCAGTTTTCGCGGAGTTCTTCGCTGTCGAACGCTATACCGTCTTTTTCTAAAAACGGCAAAAGAAATTCGTATAAGCCGTCTTTTGCGGCGAGAACCATATAAAAGTTCAGGTTATTTTCCAAGAACGCACCCATTATCTCGCTACGAGAAGAAGAATTTAAAGAGTTAGCCGTTTTGATAAAGTATTTTATTGCGTCCTGATAATGCGCAGCGTAATCTTCTCTTGATTTTAAAGTATAGTTGGCGTCCGCGTCGTAATTTGTAAGCGTGTTAAATAAGTAGACAGGGAAATCAGTCTGATTTTTAAAGTTCTCGTTATTGGAAATGAATTTTGGCAAAACAATATTTTCGTTTAAGTCCGATAAAAGTTCGTCTACTTTATCGGAAAATATTTCTACGTCTACGCCGTGGCGGTAAAATCCGAAATTTTCCGGAAGCAAGTGCGTTACTATATCTGCGGAATTTACGATGTTGAAAACGTTTTTATATTTTTTTACGTTATTTTTTTCTATTGCGCGCGGCGCTTCGAAAGTGTAAACGAAAACGTCGTCGGAATTTATCGGGAAAGTTTCGTCAGACAAAACTAATTCCGAGAGCGCGTTTATAATTCCTCCGCCACGCGAATAGCCGGTCATTAACAGTTTTGTTTTTTCTCCGTTAAAACTGCTTAAATAGTCTTTCAGTTCAGTCTTCGGCTTTGAGCGAATAGTTTTCGTGGTTTCCCGTGCTTCCCGTATTAAAGTTTCCTACCCACTCCATTTTATAGTTAAAACCGCGCACGGACACGGATACTATTTTAAATTCCGGCGTGCTTTTCGTCGCAAATGAATAAGCGACGGAGTCTTCGGTCGGAGTTTCATAATATTGAGTCGAAAGGTAAACGTCGTCGGTGAATTCAGCGTTTTTATAAAATTCAGCGATCGTTTTATCGGTTGCATTGGAAATTGCGTTTCCGAAAGCGAACAGCGCAAGTTGTTTGTTGAATTTTTTTGCGGAGTTTTTAAATAGACCGTCTTTATAAGTAACGTCTACAGTATATCCGCCGTTTACCGAATTAAAGGAGTAATCCATATCGACGGTAAAATTTATCGTTTCGCCGTCGTCTTCATTAACCGATTCTTTTTTTGCCGAAAAGACTTGTTGAAAATACTCCCATAATTAAAACCAACAGAAAAATATTTAAATATCTCATAATTTTTTTGATTTTCTCTGAAATCATTTTAGCACATTTGTATAAGTTTGTCTAATTTTTGTATAAATAATTTGCCGAAACCCTAAAAAGGGCGCCCTCGGCAAGATACTTTTGCCGGTGCAAAAGATAACCGAACTGAATTTTGCTAAGCAAAATTCAAGTTGAACCGCGTACGCCTCGCACCAAAAAGCCGCCGCACCCGTAAAACGGGTGAAAATAAAAAAGAATTAAGAGCAAATAAAGGTAGCGGTTAAAAAAAATTAAGGCGGTAAGGTTTTGCCGAAACCCTAAAAAGGGCACCCTCGGCAAGATACTTTTGCTGGCGCAAAAGATAACCGAACTGAATTTTGCCAAGCAAAATTCAAGTTGAACCG
>CAJOMM010000039.1:4575-10762 GCA_905235765.1 uncultured Clostridia bacterium | reverse complement strand
TTCTTTTTCTATTATGTCAGGCAAAATCTCTTCACATTTCCCTAGGTAATTTACGATTTTTTGTGATAAACCGTTTTCCTTTGCCAAAGCGTCTGCAAGGCGTACTGCTTCAGGTTCTATCTCCACGCCTATTGCCCTTTTTGCCTTTTTGGCAAGAAGAGCTGTCAAAAGCCCTGCGCCGCTGTAAGCATCAATAACGACAGTGTTTTCATCAAGACTTGCCAAGTTACAGACCATATTATAAAGTTTGGAACAGACGTTATCATTGACTTGCATAAAACTTTTTACGCCGGCTTTATATTTTATACCGAGCATATCGGCAGAATAACTCTCGCAACCGTATATTAATTTAAAATTATCTCCGTAAATAACGTTTCCGGAAGAAGCGTTTACATTATAAAACAATGAAAATCCCGAATTAAAATAACGTTTAAGAATTCCTACCAATTCAGCAAGCCCCGGAATATTCTCTTTGGGAGATACTATAGTAAAAATAAGGTTGCCCCTCACGTCCTTAACGGTTATCTCTCTTACGTCGCCCTTTCCCGTTTTTTCATCATAGCCTTTAATACCGAATAAGTCAAAATACTCTTTGAAAGCCTTTATAACGTCTTTCGTCCATAAAGCGTTGATCGGACAATCGTTGATAGGAACGACTCTATGGGAGTTATCCGCATAAAAGCCCATTATCGTATTTCCGTCTTTATCTACCGATACCGGCAACTGTAATTTATTGCGGTAATAATATTCGCTTTTACCTTTAGACGAAGGTTTTACATCAACGTCTAAAAAAGCAATTTTTTTAAAACAATTTTTTATATTATCTTCTTTGATTTTCAGCTGATTCTGATATCTTACGTGCTGCAGCTGACAGCCTCCGCATTTACCGAAAACTTCACAAACAGGACGAACGCGTTCTTCGGCAGGAGTAAAAATCTCCATAACCTTGCCGAACGCAAATCCGTCGCCAACTTTAAGAATTTTATATCTGATTTTTTCCCCCGGAAGCGTAAAAGGAACGAAAACCACTTTATCTTCTTCTCTTAAAACGCCTTCCCCGTTCATACCGACGGCAAACACAATGCCGGTCTTAATATCGTTTTTCTCCATTAATGTATCTTACTTAATTATCCTGCGTAAATATTTATCAATAAATAATCGGATCGCAAGCACGTATCTATCGTAAATAAAATAAAATACGACCCCAAAAACTGCTATAAAAATTAAAATATAATCATTTATCCAATTGAGCCAAGTCGGAAAATCCGCAAAGTCAAGTCCCATTACTTCTGTATAATAAAAAAACGCGCCGTAAAAATATATAACACACCACAATAAGCCAATCAATATATATATCCATTTTTTAACCTTCCTCTCCCTGAGAAAAAGACTTAAAACAGGATATAAACCGAAAAAGAAAAAAAACGAAGGCAAAACAAGCGAAAAGAAGTTAAATCCGCCGAACATCATAGCCAAAATACCGCCAACAAGATATGACATTATACAACCTTTGTAAGACTTGAAATATATCGGAAGTATTACGAAGGCGGAAGATATCACTAATGCAAAAAGATCAAACAATTCAACGTAAATACCAACGGTAAGAATTATTGCCGTAAGCCCGGCGGCAATAGCGGATATTGCTATAATTTTGCTTTTCATTATCTGCAGCAAATATTACACATCGTATTTATACAGCACCAAGTGGCACAAAAAGACAAACAATCGTTTACTCCGCTTCCTCCCATCTGTTGATTATCCGTTGAAGAATAACCACCGGCGTTACCCGAACGAAATTGACTTTCGCTATAATTCATTTTTTGTTTGAGTTTTGTATATGAATCTGCATATTTTTGATTATGCGGTTCTAAACTCAAAGCGATTTCCAACTGCTTTTTGCTTTCGTTTATCCAATTTTTCTTATAGAAAATTACAGACTGCAAATAATGCCACTCGGCGTTTCTATCGTTTATATCGTCTAATAAACTTTGCGCCTTATTCACGTCTCCCTTTTTTATCAACTCTTCTATATCGGAAAAACAGTAATGAGTTCGCCCGTCTTCGTCGAGCTTTTCTTTTCTGTTTTTTAAGATTTCAGAATAAGCCGTTTCCAATTTTGTTAAATTTTTAGCCGCCTCGTTACCTATTTCCCCCTCATAAAACCGCTCCCTCGAATATCTGTCTTTTAACGTACGGTAAGCGGAATCGATTTCCTCGTCTGAAGCGTTTTCGTTTACTCCTAAAATTTTATAATATTCTTTCATTTAGCGTTCTCCATAATATATTTAGTTTTAGCCATAAGCCCTTTTTGTAATATGTTATCGACAAGATCATGGTTAAATTTATACTTGATATTTTTAGAATTCGTATATATGTCAGATAAAATTCTGCCGAATAGAAATTCCAGATCTTCCTTATGTTTTAACAGTAATTCTTTTTTGTTTTGCACGTCATCGTACGAATTTATAAAAACATTAAACGATTTAGTTTTCTTGTCCTTATCGAAATCGTCGAGCGCGTCTATAAGATAAATCCACTTTCCAAGGTTATATGAAACGGATTCCGTACTCTCGGTAAAATCATTGCCAAGCAACTCTCTTATTAGCTCTTTCATCAAATTGCCGAACGGTTCCGAAACCTCTTCTATAATAGCGGAATTTTTCTTTTCAAGAGATAAAAGTTCATCGTAATTTCTTTTTACAATTTCGTTAATTACAGGTTCCTTTTTGGCTGCGGACTTATACGCTTTTTTAAAAACCGAACGTTTTATTTTTCCTTTTCCGTTATCAACAACGTCGTCTGTAAGTTTAAAATATGCTAAAATCACGTTTGTATTTGCAATCCTGCGTGAAATTTCCGTAGAAAGTGCGACCGGCCTTTTGGTTATATGATGAAGTATACACCGCTGCTTTTCTATTTTTACGTCCTCACCTTTTATATTGTGTACAAATACCGATAAAAAAGTGAGATCGTAATTTAAAAGCATTCTACCGGTAACGCCGCATGTTTCACCAAGACTTTTACAAAGTCCGCAATACATTGCTTTATAAAGCACGGTATCTTTAACGTATAAATTAGGAATATCTGTAGAAACGTAACCGAACATTTAACCTCTTTTTCTGGGAACAAGCCCAACTTTCTTATAAACCTTGTTCAGAGTTTTGTAAGCAATCTTTTCCGCCCTTTCAGCCCCGCTTTTAAGCAACTCGTCAATATAATCTTTATTTTGCAATAATTTGTTCTTTTCAATTCTTATGGGGTCGATAACCTCGGCAACCGCCTCTCCAACCTTAAGTTTAAAGTCCCCGTAACCTTTACCTTCAAATTCTTTTTCGGCTTCTGCCAAAGATTTTGAAGTAACTGCGCAATAAATATTTAACAGATTGCTGATACCGGGCTTATCCTCTCTTAAAACGATCTCGTTTTCGCTATCGGTTACGGCTCTTTTGAACTTTCTGACGATGGCGTCTTTATCGTCGTCTATAGATATAAAACCGTTTAAGTTCGCATCGGATTTACTCATTTTTTTTAATGGATCCGCTAAACTCATAATTTTTGCCGCAGTTTTACCGATGAACGCTTCGGGAACGGTGAACGTTTCGCCATACCGGTTATTAAACCTTATTGCAAGATCTCTGGAAAGTTCCAGATGCTGCTTTTGATCGGCGCCCACGGGAACCAGATCCGCTTGATATAAAAGTATATCTGCCGCCATCAAAACAGGATAGTCCATAAGTCCCATATTTACGTTGTCTTCGTGAGCACGGCTTTTTTCTTTGAATTGCGTCATTCTCGAAAGCTCACCGGGATAGCATATCGTGTTTAATATCCAAGAAAGTTCGGCGTGTGCAGAAACATGAGACTGCACGAATAAAATACTGCGCTCCGGATCAATTCCGCAAGCAATATATAATGCTGCAAGTTCGTAAGTATTCTTCCTTAAAACCGCAGGATCTTGCCTTACCGTCAAAGAGTGGAGGTCCGCAATGGAAAAAATTCCTTCGTAATCGTCCTGCAACAAACGGAAGTTTCTTAAAGCACCTAAATAATTTCCGAGCGTCAAAATTCCGCTTGGCTGAATTGCGCTGAATAATCTTTTCTTATCTTCCATATATAACCTCTCATTTCTCCGATACAAATTCCATAACGGAATCCGTCGCGTCGCCTTTATCAATAATTTTATTAAATCTTACGGTAGCAGATTTTAAGTCAACTATCTGAGTCGGAATAGGCGCAGCAGTTTCTTCTTCAAGCATTTCTGCCGCCTTAAACGCATCCTTTTCATTTTTACCGGTTATAGATTTTAATACGCTCTGCGTAAATTTATACGGGCTTGCAGTGGATAATACAATATTTTTCTTTGCTTTGCCAAAATCTTGCGCCACTTTCAAAGCTACCGCGGTATGAGGATCGCAGACGTAACCGTATTCTTCAAAAATCGAATTTATTTCTTCCAGACACTCATCCTCGTCGCAATATCCTGCCATAAAATCTTTTCCAAGGACTTCTCTTTCGTTATCTGAAATGCCGTATTTACCGGTTTTGATGAGTTCTGCCATCCTTTTTTCGGTTAGAAGAGTATCCCTTCCGGAAATCTCAAAAATCAATCTTTCGAGATTGCTGGATATAAGTATATCCATAGAGGGAGACATTGTTGTAAAAAATTCTCTGTTGGCGTCGTATGTTCCGCTCGCAAAAAACTCCGTAAGAACGTTATTGGAATTAGAAGCACATATAAGTTTGTCGATAGGAAGTCCCATTTGCTTTGCATAATATCCGGCAAGTATATTGCCGAAATTTCCCGTAGGCACAGTAAAATTGACCTTCTCTCCAATCTTTATTTCTCCGGCGGACACAAGGTCGCAATAAGCAGAAAAATAATAAACGACCTGCGGAACCAATCTCCCGAAGTTTATTGAGTTAGCGCTTGATAAGACAACGTTCTTTTCCTTTAATTTGCGAGCCGTTTCTTTATTGGAAAACAATTTTTTAACGGCTGTCTGGCAATCGTCGAAATTCCCTTTTACGCCCACGACGTTAACGTTATCCCCTTTTTGCGTGCGCATCTGAAGTTTCTGCATATCCGAAACCCCGTCAGACGGATAAAATACGTTAATTTTGATGCCGTCTTTATCCTTGAACCCTTCAAGTGCCGCTTTACCGGTATCGCCACTCGTTGCGACTAAAATCAATATCTCGTCTTTTATTCCTAATCTATCCGCACCATTTCTCAATAAGTACGGCAAAATGGTTAACGCTACGTCTTTGAAAGCGAGCGTTGGACCGTGAAACAGTTCTAAAACAAATAAATTATCGTCTAACTTAACGACGGGCGCAGGATCAGCTTCTTGAAAGGCAGAATATGCCGTCCTGCACGCTTTAAGCAATTCAGCATTATCGTATTCTTCAAGAAATTTACCTATTATATAAGCCGCTCGTTCCGGGTAATCCATATCGAGAAGCTTTTCCAAATCATTTATTTTAGGAAAATACTGCGGAACGAAGAGTCCGCCGTCTGCGGCAAGTCCTTCGACTATCGCATAAGACGCATTATCGACCGTTTCTTTTCCTCTTGTGCTTAAAAATTTCATAGCTGCCTCAAAAAAATAAGAGTTGGAATCCTCCAACTCTTATTCTACTACAAATGCAGTATAAAAATCAAGTTAATCAATGTACTTTAATACAAACTCGGGCAAATCTTCTTTACTTGCGCTACAAGTAAGCACAAAATTTACACCGTAATCCTTTTCCAATTTATCCATTGCAGCAAAAATGCTACCAAGGTCGCTTAACGGCTTATCTGAAATACGGGCAATTCCGTCTAAGAATATGTATTCGTTATCTCCGTTTGCCGCAACTATACCTTTTATAAATCCTCTTAAACCTGTTTCACATTTAACGTCAAAATCGTCTACGTTTAAAAATCTTATCGGTTGTTTCAAATCAAAAGCATATCTGTTGGTATCAGTGATAAAAACAACATGTCCTTTTGCGGTTTTGGCGGTTTCGTTCGCACAGTCGATTATAGCTTTGGTCTTGCCGGTGCCTTTAGGTCCGTAAAATATTTTCATTTGGACAATACTCCCTTTATTTTTTCTACTTATATTGTATAACAATTTTCCTTAAAAAACAATAGTTTATCAGGAATTTATTTTTTTTGATGATAAATTTTTATGTAATTCCAAGT
>CAJOMM010000039.1:0-4529 GCA_905235765.1 uncultured Clostridia bacterium | reverse complement strand
CCTTCGGCATATTCCGTATCTATAACCGCCTTCATCGCGGCAACCGCAGGGTTGTTTTTGGAAATTTTATCTGCTTTTGATAATCCGTAATATTGATTTATCCAATACGCTATACCGGCAAGTCCGCTTGTATTGTTAACGGCGACGGTTATAGGTCTTTTTAAAATCTTATTAGTGTCGAATACGTTATATATTTCTTCATTTTTCAGCATGCCGTCGGCATGAATTCCGGCTCTCGTTGAATTGAAAAATTTACCTACAAACGGAGTTTTAGGCGGAATCGAATAACCTATTTCTTTCTCGAAATATTCAGCAATATCCGTAATTGCGGTAAAATCCATACCGTCTTCCGTTCCCTTAAACGAAGCATATTCGAAAGCCATCGCTTCAAGCGGACAGTTTCCGGTCCTCTCGCCCGTACCTAAAAGCGAGCAATTAACGGCGGAACACCCGTAAAGCCAAGCCGTATCGGCGTTGGTAACGACTTTATAAAAATCGTTATGCCCGTGCCATTCCAAAAGCGAACTCGGAACTTTCGCATAATGTTTTAAGCCGTATATAATACCGGGAACACTTCTCGGAATAGCCGCGCCCGGAAAGCTTACGCCGAATCCAAGCGTATCACATGCTCGGATTTTTATCGGTATTCCGCTTTCGTCCATAAGCTTCATAAGTTCAGTAGCGAACGGAACGACAAAACCGTAAAAATCCGCGCGAGTTATATCTTCAAAATGACACCGCGGACGTATCCCCTCGCTTAAAGCGTCTTTAACCGTGCCGAGATATTTATCCATCGCTTGCGCACGGGTCATATTCATCTTTTTAAATATATGGTAATCCGAACAGCTGACTAAAATACCCGTTTCTTTGATTTGCATTTGCTTAACAAGTTCGAAATCTTTTTTGCTCGCCCTTATCCAACTAGTTACTTCAGGAAATTCCAAACCTAAATCGCGACATGCTTCCGCCGCTTTTCTGTCTTTTCCCGAATACAAGAAAAATTCAGACTGTCGAATAATGCCGTTTTTGCCGCCGAGCCTTGACATAAGCTTATAAAGCGTAACGATCTGCTCGACAGAAAACGGAGACATAGATTGCTGCCCGTCGCGAAACGTAGTATCGGTTATCCATATTTCGGAAGGCATATTCATAGGAACTACCGTTTCGTTGAATATTATCTTAGGAACGTGCTTATAACTGAAAATGTCGCGATAAAGTTGCGGTTTTTTAACGTCCTGTAAAGTATAACTGTAATATTTTTCCTCAAGAAGATTCGTCTTCTTGTTCATCTCTATTATTTTTTTATTCTTCATTATTTTAGCTCCGTAATAAATGATTTTAATCTTTTTATGCCTTCAACGATATCGTCGTTTGAAATTGCATAAGATAGCCTTATACAGTCGTCGTCCCCGAAAGCGGCGCCCGGAATTACCGCTACGCCTTTTTTAAGCGCGGCGTCTGCAAAAGACAACGAGCCCGTTATCTTTTGCCCTTCAAAACTCTTGCCGAAAGTTTCGGAAACATCTATGAAAACGTAAAACGCGCCTTTCGGTTCAATAACTTTAACGCCGCTTATTTCTTTCAATAAAGAAACCATAAGTTTCCTGCGATTATCAAAAGTTTCTTGCATGGTTTTTATAAAACTTTCGCTCTCAGCGGAATTAAGCGCCTCGACCGAAGCGTATTGCGCAATAGAACACGCATTGCTTGTCGTATGACTTTGCATACTCGATACCGCTTTTGATATTAAAGTCGGCGCGGCAATATAACCTATACGCCAACCTGTCATAGAATAAGATTTACTCATACCGTTAACGACAACGGTGTGTTCTTTCAAGAATTCGCTGTAAGCGGCTATGGAATAATGTTTTTGACCGTCGTAAACGAGTTTCTCGTAAATTTCGTCCGAAATTACATATATACCGTATTTTTCAACAACTTTGGCAAGTTGCTCTATTTCATCTTTATCGTAAACGGCACCTGTCGGATTGTTTGGAGAATTGAGAATAAAACATTTTGTTTTATCCGTGATGGCAGATTCCAATTCACTTGCTGTGATTTTGTATCCGTTTTCGGGTTTTGTATTAACAAAAACGCTTTTTCCGCCGGCAAGCCCCACAAGTTCGGGATAAGTGAGCCAGTATGGAGAAGGAATTATTACTTCGTCCCCGTCTTCAACCAAAGCGCATATAGCGTGGTACAAAGAACTTTTCGCGCCTGAAGATATAACTATCTGTTCCGGCAGATAATTTAGCCCGTTATCTCTTAAAAGTTTCTTGCAAATGGCGTCTTTAAGTTCCGGCATACCGGACGCCGGCGTATACTTTGTAAATCCGATGTCAAGCGCTTTTTTCGCCGCGTCTATTATGTAATCGGGCGTATTGAAATCAGGTTCTCCTGCCCCGAAACCGACTATCGATACCCCCGCTGCCTTCATCTTTTTTGCTTTTGCGGTAATTTCAAGCGTCAAAGACGGTTTAATGCTGCTGATCTTCTTTGAAATCATATTTTCTCCTCCGTTAATCGTTGTCTACGCCTGCCGCAAGTTTACTTTCTCTGTCTGCAATTTCAAGCGCCTGAATCATCTCGTCAAGTTCACCCATCATAAAGTTTTCAATAGTATATAAAGTAAGACCTATTCTGTGGTCGGTAACTCTTCCCTGCGGAAAATTATACGTCCTTATTCTTTCAGATCTGTCGCCGGTTCCAACCTGGCTTCTTCTGTTTTCGGAATACTCTTTATCAGCTTGCGATTGATAATAATCGTATAATCTGCTTTTTAATACTTTCATCGCTTTTTCACGGTTTTTCGTCTGAGACCGTTCGTCCTGACACAAAACCACTATCCCTGTCGGAATATGCGTAAGCCTTATGCAAGATTCCGTTTTATTGATATGTTGACCACCGGCTCCGCTTGAACGAAGAGTATCAACTCTTAAATCTTTCTCGTCTATATTTATCTCAACGTCCGTAGCCTCCGGAAGAACCGCCACCGTGGCTGTTGAAGTATGAACTCTTCCTTGCGATTCTGTTTCGGGAACTCTCTGTACGCGATGTACTCCGCTTTCAAATTTAAGTTTACTGTAAGCCGCTTTTCCGGATATAGAAAAAACAACTTCTTTTACGCCGCCGAGCTCTGTGGAATTATTGTCGATCTCTTCTGTTTTCCATCTGTTTTTTTCAGCGTATTTTACATACATTCTATATAGCTCGTAAGCAAAAAGGCTCGCTTCTTCACCGCCTGCCCCTGCGCGTATTTCCATTATAACGTTTTTATCGTCGTCGGGGTCTTTCGGCAACAACAATTCTCAATTCATCGGCTATTTTTTCTAATTTCTCTTTACAGGAATATATTTCTTCCTGCATAAGATCTTTCATTTCTTTATCCGTCTCAGTATTTACGTCTCTTTCGAGGTCGCTTATTTCTTGAGAAATCTTTTTATATTCGGAATATTTTTCCACAGTTTCCGACATATCTGCAAGTTCTTTAGTGTACTTTTTCCATTGATCCATGTTCGCAATTACAGAAGGATCTCCGACTAACTCATTGAGGTTATCATATCTTTCCAACATTTTGTCAAGTTTTTTAAACATTAAAGTACCGCCTTTACTATCCTTTCGATTCCTTCGTAATCCTTTATTATTTCAACGGAAGAAAAACCATCAAACATTTTAGCGACTTCGTGCGCCTGGTCGAAACCGCATTCGAGAAACAGAATCCCGTTTTCGTTTAGAAAATCTTTAACTCGTCCGGAAATTTTTCTGTAAAAAACCAACCCGTCTTCACCGCCGTTCAAAGCAATAATCGGTTCGTAATCTTTTACCTCCCGTTGAAGTCCGGAAATATCGGCGCTTTTGACGTACGGAGGATTTGAAATTATAACGTCAAACCTTCTCCCCTCTAAACCGTCGAACAAATCCCCCGTAACGAATTCGACTTCCGCGCCGTTCGATATCGCATTTTCTTTTGCTAAGGTTACCGCTTCTTCGCTTATATCGGAAGCGACAACACGGGCGCCGGATTTTTTATTAACGGCAACGGCTATCGCGCCGCTACCTGTACAGAGGTCGAGAACGGTTTTATTTTTATCGATAAAATTCAACGCGTTTTCAACGAGAAGTTCGGTTTCCAGTCTTGGAATAAGAACTCTCTCGTCTACTGCAATTTTATAACCGAAAAAATCCGTATTGCCTACGCAATACCAAAGAGGTCTTCCTGTAATCCTTTGATTTACCAGTTTATTTATCTCGTTTTGCTTAGCAACGGACACCAAAGCGTCAGATTCTAATTCGTCTCTTTTAACACCCAAGACGATGGAAACGATCCACTCTGCCTCGGCAGCCTCGGTTATTCCGTTTTCGGCAAGTTTTTCTCTTACAGAATTCAAAATCTCAGAACGCTTTACCGGCAGTTCAAACTTCTTTTCCGCAATTGCGGGATCGTTATCCATCTCTATCACCGCTTTCAAAGAAGCGATTGCAACTTCGAGCATATCGTCATCGGGGTTACGCGTAGTAAGAGTCTGCAA
>CAJOMM010000038.1:3427-14403 GCA_905235765.1 uncultured Clostridia bacterium | reverse complement strand
TTTCCCGACGTCTTAAAAACCGTTGCCCCGTTTGGCAAAGTTGCGGTCGTATATCTTAAGTCTTCTTTTGAAAGTTTCGGTAAAGAGGTTACTTTCTTAATAAATAAAATCGGAAGTCGTCCTATAAACTTCGTTATGCCGACTTCTGTCAAACTTTCTCTCGAAACGATTTTTGACGTTATAGGTATACCGGAAGACGTTCGGGCTATAATTTATTTTGACGGTGAACTAGCCCCTATAATCAACTATCTTGCGACTGTTTTAAGTTTAACCGCTATTCGTATTATAAAAGACTTTAATACTGATGATGTTTTAGCCCCCATTGTCTTTTTTAATAATGAAAACGGTGCAGATCTTTTTCCCATAACCTGTAAAAATTACGTCCTTATAGATTTTCCTTCCGTAAAAAAGTCTGATCCGGAATACGCGGTGAATTATATTTTTTCACGTTATTTGTCTTCGATAGATTACAAACTGTTTTGCGCGGCAAACGGAAAGGAAAACGAGTATTCCGCCGAAATTGACGCCGCCGTGGATTTTTGTAAAAACTTTATAGACGGTAAAAATTCGGATAAAGGCGAATTGCTTTACCGTGCGCTAAAAATAGAAAATTCAGAAAGGGTGTTCGGGGGCGAACCGTTGAAAAATTCCGTCCTTTTCTCGTTGAAGCGTTTATCCAAAAAAACGGAACGGTCTTTATTCGATCAAATTGCCACTCTTAAAATATCCGAAATTTATCTTTTATTTTTAAGCGGCAAAGCGGAAGGGCTTTTGAACGTGCCTGATTATGTTTGCAGGGCAAATTTTATTTCTGAAAAAACGGGATTATCGGTTTCGAGCGTTGCGGACGGAATTATATCACAGCGTGAAAAGTTGCGTTCGGAAGGTCAAAAGATATCGCTTGCTCTTACAGATATAAAAAAAGGCGCGCAACGGCTTATCGATATTTCGGCTTATTATACATCGGCGTTAAGTAAAGAAGCCGACGCTCCTCGCATAAATCTTAAAGAGTATGCGGCGGCGGGTGATATGCCGGATACGTTTAATATGTTTACTCTCGTCCGCGAAAGCGGTATGTCCGAACTGTTTTAAGTATAAAATTCATAAAAAACGGCAATAACTCTCTCCGAAAGGAGGGAGTTATTGTGTTTAAAAAACTTTTTCTGCCGTTTACTGTCGCGGTTTTTTTGTTTCTGGTGTTTTCTTTTTTTTATGCAAACTCTTCTCCCGTGCTTAAAAAAGAATCCGAAAATATAGAAATATATTATGAATACGGGTCTTTCGGCAAAAGCGAAAAATACGACGCCTTAACTTTTAATAAAAGTAAAACTAAGGGTGAAAGCTGCAAATTGTCGGGCGTTTCATACGAAAATATCTTAAAAGATTTTTCGGCGACGCACGTTTTTACGGAAGAAACGGCTTTCGGCGTGAGTTATTATGCGTTTTCGCCTTTTATACCTTATCGCGCCGTTATCGGCGGAAAAGTCGTCAACCTGCATTACTTTGTTTCTTTTAACTCAAATCGCACGGTTCTCGGCACGCCTATAATTTTCGGCAGTTACTAAAATTTATTTTTTAGGTATATAAAATCGATTTAAGGCAATAATTTACACACAACTATTCAAGGAGATATAAAAATGAGTAAAGAAAGAACCTTTGGAAGATTTTTAAGGAAGAACGCGGCGTATATCGTTCTCGCACTATGCATTATCGCGATAGGTGTTTCGCTTACTTTGGTTTTCGTAAGCCGTTCTAACGCCGCCAAGGAAGAACTTGTCGTCCCCGTTGACGAGCCTATAAACCCCGACCCCGTTTCGGACCCCGATCCCGAACCTCAGACGCCTGTCGTTACCGTAATAACCTTTTTAACCCCCGTTGAAAATCCCGTTTCGGTCGGCGATTACGTGGAAACTCTCGCTTATAATTCCACGCTTAAACGTTTTGAAACGCATAAGGCGGTAGACATTTTTGCGGTGGAAGGTTCCGCGGTTTACGCGGCGTACGACGGTACTGTCGAAAGCGTTGATACTACGCTTCTTACAGGAACTACCGTTGTTATTGACCACGGCAACGGGCTTAAAACCATTTATAATTCGCTTTTGGACGGCGACGACGTAGTTAAGGGGCAGAGGGTTTATAAAGGCGATAAAATCGGCGAAGTGTCCGTAACTAATCGTCAGGAGTCCGCGTCGGGCGCGCACCTTCATTTTGGTGTAACCGAAAACGGCGAAGCGGTCGACCCTTACAAATATCTCGAAATTGACGAAAAGTAATAGCTTCTGAAAAGCATATAAAAATTAAACTCCGAATAAAGTATTGTAAAGATATTTTATTCGGAGTTTTTTATGAAAAAATTCAAATCTTTGTTCGCCGTTCTTTTCGCCGTGTTGTTTTTGCCGTGGTTTTCCGCGTGCTTTATCGGGTCAAAGGACAAATCTTTTTACGACGTACAAGCGGAACTGGTCGGCGACACGCTTAACGGCGTGGAAACGGTTACTTTTTATAACGATTCGGATAACGCATTTTCCGTTCTCAAATTCAATCTTTACGCCAACGCGTTCAGAAAAGACGCTGTGTATTCTCCCATTTCCGCGCAGTATTATTACCGTGCGTACGAAAAAGGCGAAAGCTACGGCAATATAGATATTCTGTCGGTCAAAAGCGGAGAAAATCAACTTACGTTCTCCGTTGGCGGGGTAGACCAGAACGTTCTGACTGTAGAACTTAAAGACGAAGTCTTTCCCGATGAAACGGCGGAGGTGAGCATAGAATTTTCCGTTAAACTTGCTAACGTCGTAGCGAGAACAGGCATAAACGACAAAACGATAAATCTCGCTAATTTCTATCCTATTCTTTGCGGGATTACGGACGGCAACTTTGTGGAATGCCCTTATTATTCTTTGGGGGATCCCTTCTTCAGCGACGTTGCCGACTATCGCGTTCAATTTACCTGCGACGCTAAATACACGGTCGCTGCCGGCGGAAAGGAAGTTTTTTCAGAAACCGTAGGGGATAAAACGGTTAGAAAATTCACTGCGGAAAATTCACGTTCTTTTGCAATAGTCTTGTCGGAAAATTTTGAAACGAAAACCGCGCAGGTTGACGGGATTACGGTTAAATACTTTTATTTTAACGACAGCGATTCGGACGAAACGTTAAACGACGCCGTTTCCGCCTTGAAATATTTTTCGGATACCTTCGGGGAATATCCTTACGACGTTTTTTCCGTTGTGCAGACGGAATTCGTTCAGGGCGGTATGGAATTTTCTTCTTTGGTTTTCGTGAGTTCAGACTTGGAACGAAAAGCGTATCGGGAAGTTGTGATTCATGAAACCGCTCATCAATGGTGGCAAGCCGCCGTCGGCAACAACGAGATTACGCACGCCTTTATCGACGAGGGACTTGCCGAATATTCGGTCGTGCTGTTCTACGAAAACCACCCCGAATACGGGTTCACCCGAGAAAACCTCATTAAGTCAAGCGAACAAACCTATAAAGTATTCTGTTCCGTTTATCAAAAGATTTTGGGCGAAGTGAATACGGTTATGCTGCGCAGCAATTCAAGAGCGAGTACGAATACGTTAATATCGCATACGTTAAATCTTGTATCATGTTCGACTATTTGCGGCAGACTATCGGCGACGACAATTTCTTTTCCGGACTAAGAAGATTCTATGCCGAAAATAAATTTTCCTGCGTTACTGAGGCGGAACTTATCGGCGCATTTGAAAGAACGGGCGCAGATTCTAACGGGTTTTTCAACAGTTTCTTGAACGGAAGCGTTATTTTATGACGGTTTTTCTTCCGGAATAGCCGATAATTAAAAAAAAACCGCATAAATAAATATTAACGATTGACAAAAGCCTTTATAAATGATAAACTTATTAAGTATAAACAGTAGTTTACTTTCAGGAGTTTATATGAAAAGGCTTTTAAAATTTTTAACTGTTTGCGTTCTCGTTGCAGGAACCGCTTTAGGATTGGTTGCTTGCGGCGGCGGAAACGGCGGTTCGGCTTCAAAGAAGGGTTTAACCTATAAAAAAGGTACTTCGGACGCGTATTATACGCTTTATAAATATGTCGATGAAGGCAAGGGAATTACTTCTTTGGATCTTTCCACGTTAGACGTTACGATAGGTAGAATAAAGTCCGGTGCGTTCGAAGGAAACGATACTCTTACCGAGATTATCGTGGCTGACACCGGCGATTCCGAAAATCCGCTCATTATCGAAGAGGGCGCTTTTAAAGGTATGAAAAAACTCGAAAGGATTACGCTACCTTTCGTCGGCGCCACCGCTAAAGCGGACGCATATACGTCAGAGACCGCGCCTTCGGATAAATCCGTAAACGCAGCGAGGACTATAGGCTATATTTTCGGTAAAGACGCGAGCAACGATCTTGCCGAAGTTACTTTATATTATTCGGAAAGCGCTTCCGCTACCTATTATATCCCGTCGAATCTTTCGGAGATAACTATTAAAGCGGCGACTGATTACGAAATTCCGATGTATGCGTTCTGCGGTTTAACGCAGGTTTCTTCTGTAAAACTTTCCGGCAAAATCACCGCAATCGGCGAAGCTGCCTTTAAGGATATGAAACAGTTGAATAAACTTAACGTTCCGTCTACCGTTACCGCAATTTATAATTCCGCATTTGTAGGATGCGACGCGCTTAAAGATTACGATTCTGAAACCGGACTCGGCTTTAATATGGAAGAAAATTCCGCGCTCGTAAGAATTGGCGACGAGGCGTTCAAAGGAACGAAATTAAAGGCGTTCGCTTTGCCTAACGGTGTTGAGGTTATAGGCGAAAGTTGTTTTGCGCAATCTTCTTTGGAAAGTCTTACGTTTTCCGCAAATCTGAAAAAGGTAAAGGCGTATGCTTTTTACGGCTGCAAATCCTTGACTACCGTAACACGTCCCGTGTTCACCGCTGCGGAGAAACCAGTTTTAGGCACTTCCGCATTTGAAGACTGTGAAAATCTCGACGCGACCGCTATTAAAACTGCGTTTAGTTATGAAGAGAACAGCAACGTCTTTAATGGCACCAAAGCTTAAATAAATTCGTAAAAAAGAGACGGGGCGCTTTTGGCGCCCCGTTTTCACTTGTGAAAATAATTAACTCCCGAACGATTGCTGTACGCCTCAAAAGCATCTACCTTCTGGGAGCATATAACTATCAGGGGATTTAGGATACGTTAACCGTAAAAAAATTCCTCCGTTTCAGTTTAAGTTTAGATGCGCACTAAAGAAGGCAACTAAGAAAACAAACGGGGGAATTTCATAATGGTTTATCGGTTTTACTTATTGGTAGGTTACTTCAGTCCCGTAATAATATAGTATAAGCGTTCCGGGACCGGTGGACGCGCCGACTATCGGATCGATATCGATTATCTGAAGATTTAAGTTTACGCCTTCAAAACGTTTCAGTATAATTTCTTTTACCGTTTCGGCGTCTTCCTGACAATCTGCGTGCGAGATCGTAATGGAATTGTTTTCTTCCGGCAACATTTCTTTCTGTACGTAGTCTACGAGTTTTTCAAAAGACGCCGCCCGCCCTTTAACTTTTTCTACGGAAACGTTCTGTCCTAATATGTTTGAAATAATAATAGGCTTAACGTTCAGCATGCCGCCGAAAAACGCCGACGCGCCGCTTATTCTGCCGGCTTGTCTTAAATACGAAAGGGTTTGGACGGTGCCTGCCTGATGGAATTTTTGCTTATTTTCTTCTACGAAAGAGGCAACCTCTTCTATAGACTTTCCTTCATTGCGCAATTTAGCCGCTTCTATACAGATAAACCCGAGGCAGTATCCGGAGCGCAAAGAATCTATACAGATTATCTTGGAGTCCGGATATATTTCTTTAACTTTGTCGCGAGCAACGTAAGAAGATTTTATCGAAGCCGACAGTCCTGAAGAACAGGAAATATATATGACGTCTTTGCCGTTTTTTACTATTTCTTCAAATCTTTGTCTGAAAGCTTCTTCGTTTACTTGCGCGGTCAGAATTCTGTTTCCGCTTCTCATAACGTCGTAAAACTGCTTAACCGAATATTCTTGCCAGTCCGGATCGGCGATATGGTCTTCTCCGTTTATCGTAACGCGCATAGGGATATATTCGATATTGTATTTATCCCTGAATTCTTTTTTTAAGTTTGCTGAACTGTCCGTCAAAATAACGTAATCTTTCATTTTTTCCTCCGTTTTTATTTTAATGTTTTATTAAATCCGCCTTCAAGCATTTTTACCGCTTGGCGAACGGAATTGAATATCGTATCGGAATTAGACGAGCCGTGGCATTTAACGATAACTTTTTTCACACCGAGAATTACCCCTCCGCCTAAAGAGTTGAAATCCACCTGCTGCATAAGTTCTGCGAAAGCGGACTTTATAAAAGAACCGTCGTATTCCTTCGGTAAATGTTTTTTTAAGAGATACAAGGTCTTTTTGATCATGGAATTTGCCGTGCCCTCGATGGTCTTTAACAGCACGTTTCCCGCAAAGCCGTCGGTAACTACTACGTCCACGTCGCCGCAGAGAACGGTTCTGGCTTCTATATTCCCTTTGAAATTAAGATCGCTGTCTTTTAACAGTTTGAAAGTTGCCTTTCCCAGCGCGTTGCCTTTTTTGTCCTCAGTGCCAACGGATAAGAGTCCTATTCTCGGCGCAGCTATTCCGTGAACGCAGCGCATATAGTCGGCGCCGTATTTTGAAAACTGTAAAAGTTGTTCGGGACGGCAGTCTACGTTTGCGCCACAATCCACGAGGCAGACCTCTTTTCCGTCGTCGGTCGGTAAAAACGCCGAAAGAGCCGGACGATCCACGCCTTCGCATCTTCCGAGTATAACCGAACTTCCGGCGAGAACCGCGCCCGTCGAACCTGCCGACACCATCGCCGCAACCTCTCCGTCGTTTTTTAATCTCAGAAAAGATTGGACCAGCGAAGAATTTTTTTTGTGCATAATCGCGTCTACGGGGGAGTCGTCGTTGGTTATTATTTCCTCGGCGTCCAAAATTTCAAGACGCGATTTGTCGAACTCTTCGTCTTTTAATATTTCTTCTATCGTTTTGCGATTGCCTGCGGCTATAAGTTTAATTTCCGGTAAATTTCTTATGGTTTTTGCTACGCCCTTAATTACCGATTCCGGATTGTCGCAACCGAAACAGTCTATAATTATTTTTTCTTTTTCCATAAATACCTACTCGAATATAAGGATAAAGTCGTATACGTCTTGTCCGCCGTCAACCAAGTAGAACTCAAGGTTTTTATATAAGGAAGCAATCTCGCTGACTTTTTCTTTTTCCTCTTCCGTTACGGATTTTCCCGAAAGGACTATGAGAAATTGTTTTTCATTGGCGTGCATTTTTTCCGTAAGATCTCTGAAAGCCGAAATTTTATCCTTTTCGGAAGTAAGCATAACCTTGTCGCAAAACCCGACGAAATCGCCTTTTTCAATAGAAACTCCGTTAACGACGGCGTCTCTTACGGCGTAAGATATCATGCCCGTAGAGGCGTCTGACATATCTTCTTTTAAGTTTTGTTCTATCGCGTTTGCGTCTCCCGAAGTATAGTCGAGAAGTGAAAGCGCGGCGTAACACTCGCCGATATTTTTACTTTCTATAACGTGAACGGAAGAATTTGTATATAATTTAGCCGCTTGATTTGCCGCTAAAAACACGTTGCCGTTATTGGGGAAAACAAAGACGTGGTCGGCGTTTATTTTATCGAACGCTTCGATAAAATCTTCGGTAGAGGGGTTTTTGCTTTGTCCGCCCGAAATTATTTCGTCCGCGCCAAGCTCTTTGAACATATTTATTATTCCGTCTCCCGAAGCCACGCAGCACACTCCGAACTGTTTTCTCGCGCGCTCTACCCTTGTGAAAGCGATTTCATCCTCGCGCTCTTCGTTTTTAATGGTCTCGTTGTGTTGGAGCGTCATATTTTCGATTTTGACCGTGAGAAATTCGCCGAATTTTTGGGCGAACTCAAGGACTTTGTACGGAGTTAAAGTATGAACGTGCACCTTTACGATGGAGTCGGTTTTGAATACTACCAGAGAGTCGCCTATTTCAGACAAATAGTCTATGAATATTTTTACGTCGAAAGACTTCACGTCGGTTTTGCTGTTTTGCAAGCGCAAAAGAAATTCCGTGCAATACCCGAATTCCATAACGCTGTCCTCGGTAAAGAGGGAAAAGTCCAAATCTTTGGCATAATAATTTTCCGCGCCGTTTAACGTTTTGGCGTTTCCCGTAAGGGCGGAAAGTATGCCTTCCGTTATATAATAAAGTCCGGCGCCGCCGCTGTCGATAACTCCTGCTTCTTTTAACGCTTTAAGAAGATTAGTCGTGCGTTTAAGCGATTCCTTCATTTCTTTTATTGCGTCGGTAAAATAAGATTTAAGGTTGCTGTTTTCGTTAAGATTTTGCTCGGCAAAAGCAAACGATTCCCTCGAAACGGTAAGCACCGTGCCTTCGACGGGAGTAACGACGGCGAGATACGCCGTTTGTACGCCTTCGTTAAAGGCGGCTGCGACTTCTTTTACGTTTGCCGAAACTTTGCCGTTTAAGCCGTTACCTATTCCGCAAAAAAGCTGCGAAATTATAACGCCCGAATTACCTCTTGCGTTTAACAGCATTCCTTCTGCGAGCGCTTTGGCTTTTGCGCCCAGGTCGTTTTCCGAAACGGCAAGCATTTTGTTTACGCCGCCGTTTAACGTGTAAAACATATTGTCGCCCGTATCACCGTCGGGGATGGGGAAAACGTTCAGTTCGTTTACGGTCTTTACGTTTTCTTTAAGCGTTGCCGCACCGGAAACTATTATCTTTTCAAAAAGTTCTCCGTCCAAATTTTTTAAATCGCCGAGCATAGTATTCTCCGAATTAGTTTACCGGCAAATAATAACATTATTTTATAAACTGAATCTAAAATTTAAGATTTTTTGATATAAATTTACAAAAATCCTTAAAATTCGAGCGAAAAGCAGGGGAAAACGAGTGGCAAAATTTATATTTTGTGATAAAATATTCGTAATATGTGGGAAGTCTTAAAAGACGCGGTTTTAGACGGACTTAAAATTTTGCCGTTTATAATGTTGATATACGTTCTTATGGAACTTATAGAAAACGCGCGGAAAAAAGAAAAAATAGAAAAAGCGCTGTCGGGAGCGGGCGCGCCGCTCGTCGCAGGGCTTTTGGGCGCCGTTCCGGAATGCGGTTTTGCCGTGATGTGCGCAAAGCTTTACGATAAAGGGCTTATCAAAATCGGCACGCTTATCGCCGCCTTTATTTCCATAAGCGACGAAGGCGTGGTAATTCTTTTTTCCCGAGGAGAAGCCGTTACCGCTTTAATCGTTATGGCGGTGAAAATAGTTTACGCGGTAGCTGTCGGAGAAATAATAAATCTTTTGTTTGCAAAAAACGACGTAATTCACGTTTGCCCCGAAAAAGACGAGTGTATAGAATGCGGAGAACGCCACGAAAAAGGCGTCGACAAATATTTTTGGCATCCGCTGTTTCACACGGTTAAAACTTTTTTATACGTTTTGATAATAAATCTGGCGTTTGGAACGGCGTTTTATTTTATCGGCGAAGACAACGTGATAGCGTTTATGTCGAAAAGCGCGGCTTTGCAGCCGATTTTTTCGGCGGTTATAGGAATAATCCCGAATTGCGCTTCTTCTATAATGCTTGCCGAAGGCTATATAGGCGGATAGGATTTTCGGGGCTTGCGGCAGGGCTTTCGGCAAACGCCGGTATCGCCTTGACGATACTTTTCAAAAATCGCAAAAACGTTAAAAAGGTCGCGCTGATTATAGCGATTCTGTTCGCCTTGTCGGTGCTTTTAGGTTATATTACGCTCATTTTTGCGTAAATTTAAGAAGACCTGTTGCAAAATAAAGCGCTTTGTGTTACAATTTAAATGATATGGATAATAACGATATTAAAACTTTCGTCGAAGAAATCGCCATAAATACAGGGCTCAAATTTTCAGCATATACGGATAAAGGCGTTTCCGTCTGCGACGGAGAACCGCTTAAAAATATTGACGTCGATTTCCCTCAGTTCAAAAGAGATAACGACGCGAAAGTTACGCTTTTCAGATTCAAATTTAAAAATAAAGATTATATCGGCGAGATAAAAGGCGAAAAAGGAGACTGTTCGGCTTTATCTTATCTTATTTCCGAAATCGCCGAAAAAACCTCTCATAAAGAGAGCGCCGTAAGAAAGGAAGAGTTCTTTAAGTCGGTACTGTTAGGAGAAGCAAGTTTTTATAACATAAAAAAATACGTCGGAAAATTCGGCATCAAAGACAAGCCCGTCTGCGTTATGCTTATTTCCGTTCTTAACCAAAAAAGCCAAGACGTGGCGGAAGCCGTTAAAAACTATTCGGGTTCCGATCAAGACGTCGTTTGCGAACTCGAGGACGGCGCGCTCGCTTTTATAAAATTTCAGGACGACGCTCAGGAGGAATACCGTTCCGTCGCCGAATATGCGGAATTTCTTTTGCAGTTTATTGCGGAAGAAACGGGGGATACCTGCGGTATTTTTATCGGAGGAACCGTTAAAGGCATAAACGACCTCAGCACTTCTTTTTCGCAGGCGGTAGCCACCGAAAGGATGTCCGGAATTTACGGCAAAAAGACCGGAGTACATTCGTATAAAGAGTTTGTCGTCGTTAAGATTGTTGAAGACCTTCCGAAACACAAGTTGAACGAGTATTTAGAAACGCTTTTCGACCCTTCCGCTAAAGAAATATTCGAAGACGAAGACATGATACTTACCGCCGAGAGCTTTTTAGATAACAACTTAAACGTCAGCGAGACCAGTCGAAAACTTTATCTTCACAGAAATACGCTTAACTATAGGCTCGATAAGATAGAGAAATACACGGGACTTAACCTGAGGAAAATGTCCGACGCGATAACTTTCCGTTTAATAACCGTTTTGCTTAAAACTTTGAGGTAATTTATGGAC
>CAJOMM010000038.1:0-3405 GCA_905235765.1 uncultured Clostridia bacterium | reverse complement strand
AAAGCGCTTGTCGCTATTTTGATAACCGTTCTTATGACGGTTTCTTTTTTCTTAGGCTATTTTACTAATTTTTTCGCGCGTGGCGAAAGGAACGATAAATTCGACGAAATTATAAAAATTACGGACGATTACGGCATCGCAAGCGAAGACCTTTCGGCGGACGATATAGCGGAAGCGCTCAAAAACGCCATCTTAAAAAACGATAAATACGCCGAATATTATACCGCCGAAGAGTACGAAGCGATAACAAAAAACGACGCCGGTCAATACGTCGGATTCGGATTTTCCGTAATTTTTAATAACGAGGGATTATCGGAAGATATAAAAAAAGGGGAAATATTAAGCGTGGTCTGGAATTCGCCGGCTTTTAATTGCGGCATGAAAAAGGGGGACGTGCTTATAGGCGGCTACGTTCACGAAACGTATTTCCCGTTCAAAACCGAGGATAAAACCTTTGCAGAAAACTTTGCGGAGTTTTATAAAGAGATAGAAGAGGACGATGAAATTACTTTTATAGCGGAAAGGGGCGAAGAAGAAATCAGGCTTACCCTAAAAAAAGTTACGAGGCTTCTTACGTTCTCTACGCCGACAACCAAAAAGGTTTGAAATTCGCAACCGTTGACGGCCACGTTAAGGGTGTGGAAACGGACGAGGCGATAACGGCTCTTGCGGACGATTCCGCATATATAAAACTTACCGCTTTCGAGGGCGGCGCGGCGAAACAGTTCAAAGAAGCCATAGAGTTCATGAAAGAGCGAGGAAGAACTAAACTCGTTTTGGACCTGAGAGATAACGGCGGCGGACTTTTAAGCGTCCTTTCGGATATAGCGTCTTATATCATTAACGATAACGACAAAAGCCGTATATTGTTGATGAACGTCGAGGAAAAGAACAGAAAAAGTCAATATTACACTTCTTCCAATAACTTTTACAAAGATCTTACAGCCGTTTCGGTTATAGCGAACTATAACACGGCGTCCGCATCAGAGTGTCTTTTGGGCGCCTTGATAGCTTACGGCAATCCGGACGTATACCACGGCGCGGCGTTCAGTTATTCTAACCTCGTAATTACCGCAAAGCACCCCGAAAGAAATACTTATTCCACATACGGCAAAGGCATTATGCAGACGACCTATCTTTTAAAATCCGGCGGCGCGCTGAAACTTACCACCGCCAAAATTTATTGGCCGGCAGGGTATGCTTCCACCTGTATTCACGACGTCGGGGTAATTCAGACGGATTCCAAAAATCAGGTGAAAGACGAAGACGCTATATCGCGCGCGGCGGAAATACTCGCAGGTTATTAAATACTGTCGGACAGATACCTGTTGAGAGCAAAAACCACCTCTTTATCGGCGATATTCGCTATCGGCGTAAGCCCGACCGAATCGAACGAGAAATCTTCAGTCCCGTTTTCCGCGTTTTGCGAACGGGACTTTATTGTTTCCGAAAGAATCTCGCCTATCGATTCGGGGGTAAGTTTTCCCAAAATTTTATGGAGGTCGAAGGAGTTTTCGCTTAAGAGTTGTAACAGATTTTTGACGGATTCCCCGTTGCTTCCCAAAAAATTCAAAACGGTTTGCAAAAAGTCCATAATATTTTCCTAACATTATATTATATGCCCGGCATAGAATATTATTGAAAAAATTTTCGGGGGAAATATATGGAAGATTTCGGAAAGTTCAGCGAAAGAAAAAATCAAGAAAAAAAGACCGCGAACGCAAATGATAATCTTTACGACACGGTAACGAAAATCGCAAAAAGTTTCGACGGAAAAAGTCAGAAAGATCTTCTCCGCGCAATATTTGCCGAAGCGGAAAAAGGTAAGAAAGCCGGCACGCTGTCCAACGCCGAAATTGACAATTTCGTCGCGCTGCTTTCTCCGGCGCTCGATCAAAAAAAGAGAAAATATTTGCTTAAAATCGCAGAAGAACTTAAAAAAATATAAAAAAAGCCCTCGCTTTAGGGCGTGCGCCTTATAGGGTTTTTAGGGCGAAATCAAAAGCGAGGGGAATTTATGCTTATTTCAGAACGCTTTCTCCGTTCATAAACGGTCTTAACACCTCAGGAATAGTAACGGTTCCGTCGGCATTTTGATATTGTTCTATTATCGCAGGGAAAACTCTGCTCGTTGCGAGTCCGGAACCGTTCAGCGTGTGAACGAATTCGGTTTTTCCGGTCTTGGAATTTTTGAAACGAGTGTTGTTTCTTCTCGCCTGATAGTCGTTGGCGTTAGACACCGAACTTACTTCTTTATAAATTCCCATAGAGGGGATATAAACTTCGATGTCGTAAGTGCGCGCCATAGACGCCGAACAGTCTCCTGCGGCGAGTTTGGAAAGTCTGAAATGCAGCCCTAATTTATCCATAAGAGAGCAAGCTTTGTTTACGAGTTCTTCAAACGCCTCTTTGCTTTTTTCAGGGTGAGCGTACTGAACCATTTCCACTTTGTTGAACTGGTGTCCGCGAATCATACCCCTTTCTTCGGCGCGGTAAGAACCGGCTTCTTTTCTGTAGCAGGGGGTATAAGCGAAAAACTTCATCGGAAGTTTGCTTTCGTCTATAATCTCGCCGGAGAACATATTTACGAGCGCGGTCTCGGCGGTCGGAAGCATAAAACGGTTTTTGGTTCTGTCTTCCGAAACGTCCAGCCAATACACTTCGTCGGAGAACTTAGGAAACTGACCTGCGCCGTATCCGCAGTCGTAGCCAAGTTGGTGGGGCGGCAAAATAAATTCGTAGCCGTCTTTTAAGTGTTCGGAAATAAAGAAATTCAAAAGCGCCCACTCCAAGCGCGCGCCGTTTCCACGGTACAGCCAAAATCCTCCTCCGGAAAGTTTGGTGCCGCGAGCGTAATCTATAAGTTTTAAGTCGGTACAGAGATCGACGTGATTTTTAAATTCAAAATCAAATTCGGGCTTTTTGCCGAAAACTTTAATGACTTCGTTGTTCTCTTTTTCGCCGGGCAAAAGGTCTTCGTCCGGAACGTTGGGTATAACGGACAGCAACTCGTTCATTTTTTTATCGGCGTCTTTGGCTTTCTCGTCGAGTTCGGCTATTTTTTCACCGAGAACTCTCATTTCCGCAAAAATGCCGTCCACGGGTTTTCCTTCTTTTTTAAGAGCGGGAATAGACGAAGAAACTTTGTTGCGTTCCGCCTTAAGTTTTTCCGCCTCACTCATATAGCGGCGGCGATCGGCGTCTAATTCGATAATGGGCTCGAAGTCCGCTTTATAGCCTTTGCGCGAGAGTAGTTCGGTGATTTTTTCTTTGTTTTCCTGTATCTTTTTTAAGTCAAGCATAAAAAACTCCAAAATTTTTTTACGATTTTATAATACAAGCGAGAATAAGCAATTTTGCAATTATTCGAGCGTCGTATTACATCATCGTCAGATGATATTATAC
>CAJOMM010000037.1:2439-8699 GCA_905235765.1 uncultured Clostridia bacterium | reverse complement strand
TCAAAGAAAGAAAAACTTGTAACGCTTGCGGAATACGTAAAGGAGATGCCTGAAGGGCAGAAAGAAATTTATTACGCTTCCGGCGAAAGCTACGAAAAAATCGCAAAACTTCCTCAGATAGAAAAAGCCAAGGAAAAGGGCGTAGAAATATTGTTCTTTAAAGACGGCGTAGACGAATTCGTCGCAAAAATACTGAACGATTACGACGGTAAAAATTTCAAATCTGTAGCGGAAACGGATTTTTCATTGGACAGCGACGCGGAGAAACAGGAACTTAAAGAGAAAAACGAGCAAAACAAAGAACTTTTACAGGAATTAACCGCCGCGCTTTCGGGAAAGGTAAAAGAGGTAAGACTTACTTCTAACCTGAAATCGTACCCCGTTTGTTTGGTGGCTGGCGGAGAAGTTTCGATAGAAATGGAAAAAGTTCTCAACTCGATGCCGAACGCGGACGGAAATATAAAAGCGGACAAAATTCTGGAGATAAGTTCTACGCACAGAATACTTGAAAAATTGCAGAAGCTTTATAACGAAGATAAAGAAACGCTGAAAAAATATGCCGAAGTTCTTTACGAGCAGGCGCGTATTCTGGAAGGGCTTCCTGTAGACGACGCAACTCTTTTCGTATCTTCGCTCGCAGATATAATGTAATTTCAATGTTTTTTAAATAAATGCATAGTATAATATGCGTAGTAAAATAAAAGGTAAAATATAAATGTTCTTCAAACCGAAAAAAGTGTTTAATTCAAAAGAGACCGGTGGGGCGAAAGAGACTGCGGCTTTACAACTTAAAAACGTTGTAAAAGTTTACGGCGAGGGCGAAAACGCGGTAACCGCGTTAAAAGGTATCGACCTGTCCTTCCGAAAGAACGAGTTCGTCTCGATATTAGGGCCCTCCGGTTGCGGCAAGACCACGATGCTGAATATCATAGGCGGACTTGACCGCTATACCTCCGGCGATCTTTTGATAAACGGCGTTTCCACAAAAGAATACAAAGACGGAGACTGGGATACTTACCGTAATAACAGTATAGGTTTTGTGTTTCAGAGTTATAATCTTATACCTCATCAAACCGTTATTTCCAACGTGGAATTAGCGCTTACGCTATCCGGCGTTACGGCAAAGGAAAGACGTGCGAGGGCAAAAGAGGTTCTGCGGAAAGTAGGGCTTAAAGGGATGGAAAACAAGCGTCCCAACCAACTTTCGGGCGGTCAGATGCAAAGGGTGGCGATAGCGCGTGCGCTCGTCAACGACCCGGATATAATCTTAGCCGACGAACCTACGGGCGCTTTAGACACCGAAACGAGTATCCAGGTTATGGAACTGTTAAAAGAGGTCGCAAAAGACAGGCTTGTCATAATGGTTACCCATAATCCCACGCTTGCCGAAAAGTATTCGACGAGGATAATAACGCTTTTAGACGGAGAAAAGACGGGTGACACCGACGAATTTAACGGCGATACCGAACAAGTGCCGAAGAAGACGGAGAAAGGCAAATCAGCCATGAAATTGGGCACGGCTTTTGCTCTTTCATTTTCGAACTTGAGGACGAAAAAGGGGCGGACGATACTTACTTCCATTGCCGGAAGCATAGGGATAATAGGTATAGCGCTCGTACTTGCCGTTTCCACCGGTTTTTCCGCTTATATTGAAAGGTTGCAGGGGGATACGCTTTCCGTATATCCTCTCACGCTTGCGGAAGCGACTATCGATATAAGCGATTTTCAGAGGCTTACAAACAGAGAGATAAACAACGATCTATTAAAACAAAAAACGGAAGAGATAGTCTATACGAGACAGCTTTTCGGCGACCTCACGAATATGTTAAAGAGCAATAAGCTTACCGACGAATATAAGGCTTATATAAACGATTACGTGGAAAAGCAAAATAAAGAAGCATTAAAAACAGACGCCGGCTGGGCTTACTGCATACAGGAAAATTACGGGTTCGACGTGAATAACTATCTGTATTCCGATATTTCGTTTATAAATAACAACTTTACAATGCCGATAGACCAGCTCGTCAAGTATCTCCAGAATATGTTCAACGCAGGGATGCGCAATTCTGATATGAATATTTCCGCTGAATTCGTGCGTTCGTATATACCGACGTTGAGCGAAATACCGGATAGTATGGATCTTGTCAGTTCCCAGTACGAACTTTTAGACGGAGATTGGGCAACGAAAGAAGACGAACTTTTGCTCGTGGTTGATAGGTACAATAGGGTTTCCGATATAACGCTTGCGCTTTTGGGGTTCAGAAGCATCAACAATATAGACGTTGAAAATTACAGGGTAAACTTTGGCGGCAGCGACGAAATGTCTTTTAGCAAAGTTTACGACAAGAATTTCTACTATCTTAAAAACGATAGTCGTTTCGTTGAAATAAATAGCGGGGTGTACTACGACAGAACGTTTAACAGGGCTAATCCCATTTTGCCCGATCTTACGCTTAAGATTACCGGTATAGTAAGGCTTAAAGACGGCGTAAGCCAAGGAATTCTCAGTAACGGCATAGCTTACACTTCGGCATTTAAGGACAGGATAAAAGAGGACAACGCGATAAAGCGCGACGAGCAGGGCAATATTACGTCAGGTTCCGGCATTGCTATAGCGTGTGAAGAAGCGTCCGAACGCAAACTTACCGTCCGTTCCTGGTACTTTAACGCTGAAGATCCCGAATCTTCCGATCCGACAATGTACGCTTTATATAATTCCGCGATAAAATTGATAGACGAAAACGAAATGCTTACGGAGCAGCAAAAAACATATGCTAAAGATTACGCCGTTCAATCGCTTAAAAGTCTGTCGATGTCATATACCGTAGAGCCGAGAACACTTGCCGGCAGCGACGTTGCAAACAGGATATATATCTATTCTGCGAGTTACGAAGATAAAACCAAAATAAAAGATTATATGGACGCTTGGAACGAAAGACAGGAAAACGAAGAAGACGTAGTGCATTATTCCGATTCAACGGAAATGCTGTTTTCGGCGCTGAATCAGATAGTTGACGCGGTGAAGATCGTCCTTATAGCGTTTACGGCAATATCTTTGGTGGTGTCAAGTATAATGATCGGGATAATAACCTACGTTTCGGTGGTAGAGCGGACGAAAGAGATTGGCGTTTTGCGTTCTTTGGGCGCCAGAAAGAAGGATATATCGAGGATATTCAACGCGGAGACCTTCCTTATAGGATTATTTGCAGGACTTATAGGGGTAGCGGCATCATACTTATTGACTATTCCGATAAATCTTATTGTCGGGCATTTTATAGCGAACGCAGGAAACCTGGCTGCGCTTAAAGTGGTAGACGCGAGCGTTCTTATTGTGGTAAGTTTCGTACTTACGTTGATTGCCGGAGTAATTCCGTCGAGGATAGCAGCGAATAAAGATCCCGTGGTATCGTTAAGAACGGAATAAAATTCATAAAGAATACAGAAGCGGCGGCAAAAATTTTTGCCGCCGCTTATTATATCGGCTGTATTTTACGATAAAAAATAACAGCCGGAAAAGCGGCTGTCAAAAAACGTTAAATAAAAATCTTTTACCCGAGTAGGGGAGATAAAACCTAACGAAAATAATTAACTATTTGCGGCGTTGATTATATTTTTTTAACGCTTCGAACGTTTCGTCCGAAATAACGTGTTCCACTTTACACGCGTCTTCGGTTGCGATATCTTCGGGAACTCCTAAGTCCATCAATAAAGAAGAAAGTACGCGATGTCTTTCGTAAATCTTTTCGGCGGTGTTTTTGCCTTTTTCCGTAAGAGAAATATACCCGTCTTTATCCATAATGATATATCCGTTGTTTTTAAGTATACCCATAGCGCGCGAAACGCTCGGCTTTGAAAAATTCATATATTCGCTTACGTCTATTGACCGAACCAATCCTTTGCTGTTATGCAAAACGAGTATGGTTTCCAAATACATTTCACCGGATTCTTTAATTTCCATTTTCGCTCCTTTTTTAGATTATATCATATTTATATTTATAATTCAACGGTTTTTTAAAATTTGAATTACGGTTTTAATTTATCTTGAAATAAAACCGCGCGGAAAAGCGGTAAAAGCGATTTTTGTTTGTAAACATAAATCGCTTTTTTTGCAAATAAAATAATTATATGAAATTAAGCGAGATGGCGATAGGAAAGTGTGCCGTGATAACAGCCGTAAAATTACAGGAGTTTTACCTGAACAGGCTTATAAAGATGGGCGTTAGCGTAGGCTCTAAGGTTAAGACTATGGCAAAATCGCCGTTCGGTCAAACGGTTGAAATAAAAGTAAAGGGCGTAAGACTTGCTTTAGGCAAGAATATCGCCGAAGGGATAACGGTTAAATATGACTAAAAATATTTGTCTTATAGGTAACCCGAATTGCGGCAAAACCACGCTTTTTAACGTTTTGACAGGTAGTTACGAAAAGGTTGGAAACCGTGCCGGAGTTACGGTAGAAGAGAAAAGCGCAAGGCTTAAAGGACAAGAAGAAATAACCGTAACAGACCTTCCCGGGCTTTATTCTCTTTCGGCCGATTCTTTGGACGAAAAAGCGGTGTCAAGGTTTTTAAAATCCGGAAAGGCAGACGTTATAGTAAGCGTAATAGACGGCACCAATCCTGAGAGGGGATTATTGCTTACGGCTGAACTTTTGAAACTCTCTTTGCCTATGGCGATAGCGGTAAACTTCTGCGACGAACTGGATAAAAACGGCATAAAATTTGACGACTTGAAACTTTCCGAAGCGTTTAACGTACCCGTCGTTAAGATTTCGGCAAGAAAGGGAATAAACGTAGACGAATTAAAAAAGGTTGCAATAAATGAATCCAAAAAGCCTACGCTTTCCGAAATTTCTCCGGAAAAAGTGAGACGGTTATCGGCTTCTTTGACCAACGGAAAACCTACCGCGGCAGAATTGTTTACCGATAAAGCGGATAAAATACTGACCAGTAAAATATGGGGCTTGCCGATATTTTTTGCAGTTGCCTTCGTTACGTTTTTTTTCACTCTGACGTTGGGCGGCAAAATAGGCTCATTATTAAGCGAGCTTATAAACGGATTAACCGATAATTTTTATCACGCGATAGTAAAAAACGATAAAAACGTATGGTTTGCGGATCTTCTGTGCAACGCCGTAATAGGCGGAATAGGGAACGTTGTAAGTTTTTTGCCGCAGATAATAATATTATTCTTTTTTCTTACAGTCTTAGAACAAACGGGGTATACGTCGCGCGCGGCGTTTTTAACCGACGATCTTTTAAGTAAGATAGGTCTTTGCGGAAAATCGGCGTTTTCTTTCGGTCTTTCGTGCGGATGTGCGGTAAGCGGAATATCGTCCTCACTGACGATAGAAAACAAAGGGAGCAGAGAACTGACCGTTTTTTTAACGCCGTTTATGCCCTGTGGGGCGAAAACCGCCGTGTTTGCATATCTTTGCGGCGTTTTATTCGGCGGAAATGCGTTGATAGCGGCGACCACTTATATCGTATCGGTCTTTGCCGTCGCGATATGCGGAAAAATATTGTCGAGATTTAAAAGGTTTAATACAGGCGGCGGACTTATTATGGAAATGCCGACGTTGCGATTGCCGTCCAAAAGGGTTATTTACGGCGCGGTAAGAGATAAAACGCTGGACTTTCTCTTAAAGGCAGGGACTGTTATATTCGGGGTATCCGTCGTGTTGTGGGGGCTTAAAAATTTCGGAATAACGGGGTACGTCGGCGGAAATACTCAAGAGAGTTTTCTTTATTATATTGGCAATGCCGTCAAATACGTTTTTTATCCGCTTGGGTTCGGAAATTGGGAATCGTCCGTCGCGATTTTATCCGGAATACTTGCAAAAGAAGCCGTAATAGAAAGTTTAAGCGCAGTTACGACAGATCCCTCTTCGCTTTTTGCGAGCGGATATTCAGCCTATGCGTTTATGGTTTTCATACTTCTTATGCCGCCTTGCGTAGCAGCGCTTTCGACCGCGAAAAGGGAACTAAAAGACAAAAAACTGTTTTGGATAATGGTGCTTTTCCAAACGGTTACGGCGTACGTTTTTGCGTTATGTATAAATCTTTTCGGCGTATTGTCGTCAATTATCGGCAATTTTGCGGTAATTGGTTTGACATTGATTGTGGCGGCGGCTATAATTAGTTTGAAAAGGATTTTTAAGCCTAACGTTTGCGAGGGATGTAAAAATTGCAAAAAGATCAAGGGAAATTGCCAAACGGCGCGAAAAGCAAGTTAGATTATTTAAAAGAGGCTGACCTCATAGA
>CAJOMM010000037.1:0-2418 GCA_905235765.1 uncultured Clostridia bacterium | reverse complement strand
AAAAGCGATTCGTATAGGGATAAATATTTTGAATATTACGACGACGTTAAAACTTCTATAAAAGAAGACTGGTAACGCGCTTTTATCCTGTGAGTTATAGCCCTATAATTTAATTACAAATCTAAGACCGCAAGACTAAAAAATTACGGAATTTTGCGAATAAGTAAAGCACACGTTTATTTCGCTTGAAGCGAAGTATAGTGTGCTTTTTATATTTGAAGTAAAACGCGCGCCTTATGTTTAGACATAATCGGTAATTTTAAAAAAAATAAAAAAATTTTTTGTAAAAATTTTTAACCGAATTTTAAAATTCATATTTTTCTGCGTATAAAACGATTATAATGGCAAAAATATAAAAATTTACCCCCAAATTTTAAAATCGTGAAATTAAAAAATATGTCAATTTTTGAAAAAATAAACGCATTTTTGTGCGGTTTTTGAATATTGGTTAAACAAATAGACTTGACAAAAGCAAAAATAAACCTTAAAATATAAAAACATGAAGGCGGTAACTTAAAAGGAGCGAAAATGAATAAAAATAAAAGCGTAAAGATTTTGGATAAAAAGTCAGTATTTATCGATAAAACGGTCAAAATCGGCAACAACGTAACGATTTACGAGAATAACAGGATAGAGGGCGACACAGAGATCGGCGACGGCACGGTGATAATGCCTAATTGTTATATAAAGAATTGCAAAATAGGGAAAGGCGTAACGTTTAATTATTCGCAGGCAGAAGACGCGATAGTCGGAGACAACGTTTCCGTAGGTCCGTTTGCAAGATTACGACCAAAGGCGGATATTCACGAAAACGCTAAAATAGGCAATTTTGTGGAGATAAAAAACGCGGTGATAGGCGCCGGTACGAAAGTTTCGCATTTGGCGTACGTAGGGGACGCTACTGTCGGAAAGAATTGTAATATAGGTTGCGGAGCGATTTTCGTAAACTATAACGGAAAGGCAAAAAACAAAACCATAGTCGGGGACAACTGTTTTATAGGCAGTAATTGTAATTTGATAGCGCCGGTAAATATTCAGTCGGATTCTTATATATGCGCAGGGACAACCGTAACGGAAGACGTAAAGACTGACGATTTCGTAATAGGAAGGGTTCGTCAGGAAATAAAAGAAAACAGAGCGCATAAATATCTTAAAAATAAGGAGTAAAATTATGGGAATATTTTTCGGAACGGACGGTCTTCGTGGCAAGGTAAACGAGGAATTGACCTTTGACGTGGCGTATAAAGTCGGAAACGCGCTTTCTATATTAAAAGAGAAGCCCAAGGTCTTAATAGGTTCCGACACCAGAATATCTAATACATATCTTACGCTAGCGGTTGCGAGCGGCGCGATGAGCGGCGGCGCTACCGTAATAGACGCAGGGGTGGTTCCTACCGCCGGAGTCGCTTATTTAACAAAAAAGATAAATGCCGATTACGGCGTCGTCATAAGCGCGTCGCATAACGGCGGCGAATATAACGGCATTAAAATATTTAATTCCGAAGGCTATAAGCTCGGCGATAAAGAGGAAGAGCGTGTCGAACGCTGTTTTATTCACGACAAGACAAACGATTTTCCGGATATAGGAACGTTTACGCAAGATCTGACGCTTATAAAAGATTATAGGGATTTTCTTATAAGCGCGTGTAAGAAAGATTTGAAAGGTAAAACGGTGGTTTTAGATTGTGCGTACGGCGCTGCGCATAGGGTCGCGCCCGAAGTTTTCAGGAAGCTCGGCGCAAACGTAGTCGCCGCTAACGCGGTTAATAACGGCTTAAAGATAAACGACGGCTGCGGCGCGCTTCATCCGGAAAATTTAGTGAGAAAAGTTTTTAGATATAAGGCGGATATGGGGTTTGCTTTTGACGGCGACGCCGACAGGCTTATAGCGGTAGACGAAAAGGGCAACGTTATAGACGGAGATATGATAATCTGCGGACTCGCTAAATATATGAAGGAAAACGGAAAATTGAAAAGCGATACCGTTGTCGGAACCAGCCATACGAATATGGCGATAGAGGACGAACTTAAAAAAGACGGAATAACTATGTTGCGCACGGATATAGGCGACAAATACGTTCTTGCAAAGCTGTTAGAAAAAGGACTGTCGCTGGGCGGAGAGCAAAGCGGACACGTTATTCTTAAAGATATAGCGACGACCGGCGACGGCATACTTACCGCGATAGAGGTCGCGAATATGTTGGTGGAGAAGAACCTTCCGATGTCGTCTGTTTTGGGTGTGAAACTTTATCCGCAAACTAACCTGAACGTTGTGGTGGAAGATAAATTCAGGGTAATGAACAGTGAAGATTTATCGAAGGAAATAGCAAAATATAAAGCCGAACTGGAAGGGAAAGGAAGGCTGATGATAAGGGCGTCCGGCACGGAACCCAAGATCAGAATAATGGTGGAGAGCAA
>CAJOMM010000036.1:3118-10488 GCA_905235765.1 uncultured Clostridia bacterium | reverse complement strand
TATATCAAAATTTTTACGTATATTTTTTTTTAACATGGGTAAAATCTTCTTAACGTTATTTTTGTGGCGTACCTGCGGTCTTTTTACATATAATATATTATAAAAGACCGGTTTCGCTAAAGGATCTTATGATTAAAAGAGGAGAATTATATTACGCTGATTTAAGTCCGGTCATCGGAAGCGAACAAGGAGGAATTCGCCCCGTTCTTATTGTTCAGAACAATACGGGAAATAAATACAGCCCCACCGTTATCGGCGCTGCTATTACCAGCAGGCAAAATAAAGCCAGACTTCCTACCCATATCGAGTTAAACGCTAACGAATTCGGACTTTCTAAAAATTCAATAATTTTATTGGAACAAATTCGTACGCTCGATAAAAAACGCCTGAAAGAACGCATCGGCGAACTTTCCGCAGGCACTATGCAAAAAGTTAACGCCGCCCTCCTCATCAGCCTCGGGTTCGGCGGCGAAAACAACAGCGTTTTATAAACTTCCGTCCCTGTCTGTAAACGACAGGGATTTTTCTTTGTTATATCTTTCAACCGCTTTCAAATATTTCTCCGATAAACTTAAATTATACCGTTGCTTTTCTTCATAACTTAACGAATCGTACAATGCCTTATCGGTCAATCTCCCGATTGCGTTATATATCTCGCCTTCTTCATCGAGTATCTTTTTGACCGTCTTGTAAAACGCTTCGTCGTCGTCTTTACTGCTTCTTATATTTTCCGATACTATTCCGGCGTAATATTCCTTCACCTTTGACGGCGAAACGCCGGCGTCTATCGCCATAGAAATTTTTTCTTCCAGATTCTTCTCATAACTTTGCCAAAAACCGTTTTTAAGACGACGCTTCGCTTCTTTTGCGTACTGTTTTAAGGATTTTCTGTCTTCCATACCCTTTCCTCCGACAAAATCAAACATAAATACTCTTTTTTTTCGCTTACAAAAAATAAACCTACCGAATTTATCTTCGGTAGGTTCTCTTTTAACCTTTGATGCTTCTCTTTCTCGCCGCTTCAGACTTCTTTTTCCTCTTTACGGAAGGGCTTTCTTTTTACGAAGATCGCCGATAATCCCGTCACGAGAACATTTTCTTTTGAAACGTCTCAACGCGCTGTCCAAACTTTCGTTTTCGCCGACTCTGACCGTACTCATTTTTCACCCCTCCTTTGCCCTATGGCGGTTGATGATTGTCTTTTCAACCTTAACAGTATAAAATATACAAAAAATTTTGTCAACGGATTTGCCGCAGTTTAAGACAAATTTTTGTAAAAAACGCAAAATCTATTTTCAATTAACCAGCGCTCTTTCTATCGCGGAAAATATTTCCGCTTTGCCTTTGCCGGTTTCCGCAGAGGTCGGTATTATATCCCCTACCCCAAGTTTCAATTCCGCAGAGATTTCCATCATCATCGGCTTAATTTTCGTTTTGGGAAGTTTGTCGGTCTTTGTTACCGCCGCTATAAACGGTATTCGGTATCCGTATAAAAAATTCACCATATCTTTATCGTCTGCCGTCGGCAAATGTCTCGAATCGAATAACGCTATAAGTAACGTTAATTTTTGCGTAGCAAAAAACGTTTCCATAAGATTAGCCCATTTCATTTTTTCTTCTTTGGATACTTTTGCGTAGCCGTACCCCGGGAGATCGGCAAGCACGAAATTCCCGAAATCAAAATAATTTATAAGTCTTGTCCTTCCGGGAGTTACCGAAGTCCTCGCAAGTTTTTTATTACCGGCAAGCATATTTATTACGGAACTTTTTCCAACGTTGGATTTTCCGCTTACGGCGACGATCGGTCTGCCGTCGTTAAAAAACCCCTTCTCGGATGCGGCAGACGTAATAAATTTTGGTGTAAAACTCATAACTTAAAACCTTATGGCGTTGACGAAAACCTGTTCAACGTCTTCTACTTGTATAAATTTAATCTCTTTTCTTACTATCGCCGGAATATCCGCAAGATCTTTGGCGTTTCCTTTCGGAATTATAACCGTCTTTATTCCTGCCCGATAAGCGGCAAGCGCTTTTTCTTTAAGTCCGCCTATCGGTAAAACCTTTCCGCGAAGTGTAATTTCCCCCGTCATTGCCACGTCTTTTTTGACTTTCTTACCCGTATAGGCTGACAATATTGCCGTTGCCATCGTTATTCCTGCCGATGGTCCGTCTTTAGGCGTAGCCCCCTCAGGAACGTGAATATGAATATCGTTCTCTGAAAACGCCGTCTCTTTGACGTTATATTTTTTCGCATGAGCGCGTATATAACTTATTGCGGCGCGAGCGGATTCCTTCATGACGTCGCCGAGCTTACCCGTTAAAACTATTTCGCCTTTACCGGACATAAGGCTGACTTCAATGGTAAGCGTTACTCCGCCCATACTCGTCCACGCCAGCCCCGTACAAGCGCCCACTTCGTCTTTCCTTAAAGATTCTTCCTTCACGAACTTCTTAACGCCCAAGTACTCGGAAATATTTTCTTCGGTTATTACCTGTTGTTTTAGTCTTGGATGTTCTGCCACTTTAGTGGCGATCTTCCTTATGACGGAGGCTATCTCCCTCTCCAGGTTCCTCACGCCTGCCTCCATAGTATAATTTTCTATTATGCTACGAACAGCAGAGTCCTCAAATTTAAGTCTTTTTTCGTTCAATCCGTTGTTTTCCGTCTGTTTCGGAATAAGATACCGTTTTGCGATCTCTTCTTTTTCTTCGTTGGTATATCCGTTTATTTCGATTATTTCCATCCTGTCGAGAAGCGGATAAGGAATAGTATCCACGTTATTCGCCGTCGTAATAAAAAGAACTTTGGAAAGGTCGAAAGGTACTTCGAGATATCTGTCTCTGAACGTCTTATTTTGTTCGGGATCGAGCACTTCCAAAAGCGCGCTCGAAGGATCTCCGTGGATATCGGACGAAAGCTTATCGATTTCGTCCAACAAGAATACCGGGTTGTCGGCTCCTGCCGATTTAATCCCGTAAATAATTCTTCCGGGCATTGCGCCGACGTAAGTTTTCCTGTGTCCGCGAATTTCCGCCTCGTCCCTCACGCCGCCGAGACTCATCCTCACGAATTTGCGATTAAGAGCGCGCGCAACGGAACTCGCCACCGACGTTTTTCCGACGCCGGGCGGCCCGACGAAACACAATATGGGCCCGCTTACTCTTTGCGTGAGTTTAAGCACCGCTATATATTCGGTTATCCTCTCTTTTACATTTTTGAGTCCGAAATGATCTTTATCGAGAATTTCTTTCGCCACCGCGATATCTTCCGTATCCGTTGTCGATTCGGAAAAAGGAAGTTCCAAAAGCCAGTCTAAATAATTCAATATTACAGCGTAATCCGGCGACGTCGGATTTAATTTATCCAAACGCGAAAGTTCTTTAAGGGCTTTTTCTTTGACTTCTTCGGGGAAATTTTTGTTTTCAATTCTGTCCTTTAATTCGGTTTTTTCGTCTACATCGTCCCCGAGTTCGCGGTGTATCGCTTTTATTTGTTCTCTCAAAAAGAACTCTTTTTGAGATTTGTCTATTTCGCTTCTCACTTGCGCGGAAATTTTCTTTTCAATCTGTATTATTTCCGTTTCTCTGGCAATGAAATCGCGGAATTTTTTCAAGCGTTCCAAAGTATTGTCCTCGACAAGCATTTCCTGCATGTCCTTTTCGGGGAATATCGCCGTCGACATAACGCTATCTAAAAATGCGTTTGCCTCGCTTATAGCGCATATCGCGGTAACCAACTCCTTCGACAACCTTTTATCCTGTTCCGCGTAAACGAAAAGCGCCTTTTTGGATAGCCTTAAACTCGCTTCCGTTTCCAAAGGATCGCTCAACACAAACGGCGATTCCTCCACGGAAACTTCAAAGTAGTTCGTTTCATCGGTAAAACTTATTATCTTAGCGCGGCAAGTTGCCTTCACGATAATCTTTATCGTGCCGTTTGTCGACCGTACTATTCTGTTTATTATCGCTATAACTCCAACGTTCAAAAGGTCGCCCTTATTCGGCGAATCTATGACTGCGCTTTTCTGCGGTACTATGAAAACGGTTTTATTTCCGTTTTCCGCCGCGTTTATTGCGTTTACCGAAAACGGCCTTCCCGCGTCTAAATTTATAGAGGCATTAGGGAAAAGAACTCTCCCCCTTAATGGAATAAGCGGCATAATTTTTCCGCTTTTATTTTCATTGATTTTTTCTATCGAGTTTTCCGTCATTTTGTCACCTTTTCTTAAGTATGCGCTTATGCCGTATTTATAAGCAGTATTTTTCCAATAAATATTTAATCGGATGATCTTTATAAGGTACGGCGACCTCGTCCGCCATGGCTTTGAGTTCTTCTTTAGCGTTGCCAACGGCAACGCTGTGCCAAGAACCGTTTAAAAGTTCCGCGTCGTTCAAAGAATCGCCGACTGCAATTATTTCTCCTGAATCTATTCCGTAATAGTCCGCCAAAAATCTGACCGAATTACCTTTATTACATTTTGGATTGATAAACTCTACGAGCGTCGAACTGCCGCTGTTGACTATAAGTCTACCTTTATATTTCTCGCTGTAAATTCTTAAAATTTCCGGAACGTCCGCCTTATTGCACATCAGGTTTATTTTGAGTACTTCTATATTTTGGCGCACCAAAAAGGACAGCAGATCGTCGACTTTTCTCACGTCTATCGCCTTCTTCTTCCATTCCGCTTCTGCTTGTTCGGAACTTTCCGAATAGTAAAGTATGCCGTCGGTTATAAGCGCTGTGATTACCGGCAGCCCTTTCAAATCCGATAAAACCTCTTCAACTAAAAAAGAGGAAATTTTACCGGCAAACATCGTTTTTCCGCTTTTTCGCTCGTTTATACGCGCCCCTTGATATGATACTATGACGTCCGCAATATCGTATCTTTGGCATATCTTTAGTATGCTATTATACATACGCCCCGTGCATACCACGAATTTGCCGCCTCTCTTCTCGTATTCCTTTATCGCTTTTACAGTATCTTCGGCTATGCCGTCATCTCCGCCGAGCGTACCGTCGTAATCGCTTATAAACAGTTTGTATTTCATTTAAGACCTTCTTCAGTAAGTTTGCTTATTATCGCGTCTGCGAGCGAGTCTCCGATTCCTTCCACCTCGGTAAGCTCATCTTTTTCTGCGGAAATGATACCGCTTAAATCCTTAAACCTTAAAATGAGCGCGTCTTTTTTTACCTGCCCCAGTCCTTTTACCCCGTCAAGTACGGAAGAAAGAGATCTTTTGCCGTGGAGCGAGCGGAAAAAAGTTATCGCAAATCGGTGCGCTTCGTCTCTTATCCTTTGTAACATCCGGAGACAGTAATCGCTTTTTTTAAGAACGACCGGCCGCGAATCGCCCGGTAAAAACACTTCCTCTTCTCTTTTGGCGAGAGATATAAGATCTATGCCGGTTATCCCTTTTTCGTCGAAAATCTCTTTTACGGAAGAGAGTTGTCCTTTGCCCCCGTCGATTATTATAAGATCCGGCTTCGGGAATTTTTCCGGCGAACTTTCAAGTCTCTCTATTCTGCGGCTCAAAACTTCCTGTAAGCTCCTGAAATCGTCGTTCCCTTCAAACGTCTTAATCTTGAAACGGCGGTATTCCGACTTTGCCGCTTCGCCGTCGATAAACACGACCATGCTGCCTACTCTGTCCACTCCGGAAATGTGCGAAATATCGTAACACTCCATACGTTTCGGGTAGTTTTTTAAACCGAGCTTTTCTTTTAACGCCCGACAAGCGTTTACCGTCATATCGTCTTTGTGCTTGATCCTGTCCACGGCGACGGAAAGATGTTCTTCCGCGTTCACTTCCGCCATATCGGAGAGTTGCTTTCTTACCCCCTGCTTTGCAAAAATTATTCTCACAGTCTTGCCGCTTTCGGCTTTCAGATAACTCTCCAGAAGTTCCGCGTCGGCTATTTCTTCGCCGGCGATTATTTCTTCCGGCACGTCTTTTCCGCTTTTATAATATCTTGAAACGAACTCGCCGAGCGCGTCCGCAGAAGTCAAAGCGGCGGTCTCAAAAGAAAAGTTTTTGCTGCCGACCATCCTGCCCGACCTTACGAACAGAAGATTTATCACCGAATATATACCGTCCGAACGGTATGCGAGTACGTCTGCGTCTATAAACTTATTAAGCGACGTAAGACGCTTCAGTTTTATCTTGTCTAAAAACTCCAATCCCTCTTTGTATTTAAGGGCGAGTTCGAACTGTTCGTTATCAGCTGCAACCTTCATCCGCTCACGCATAATCTTCTCGGCGTCTGAAACGTCCCCCGATAAAAACGCTATGGCGGAGCTTACGTTTTCTTTATATTCTGAAACGGAAATAAGTCCGGCGCAAGGAGCCGAACACTTTTTTATGTGATAGTTAAGACAAGGCTTTGCGATTTTATCTTTATTAAGCGGTTTGTCGCACGGGCGCAGCCCGTAAACGAGGTTTACAATATCCATAACTCCGTTTACGTTTATTCCGCCCATAAACGGTCCGAAATATTTCGCCCCGTCCTTTTTTATTTTTCTTGTTACCCTTAACGTCGGAAAATCTTCTTTATAGTCTATTTTAAGGTACGGATAAGTTTTATCGTCTTTTAATAGAATATTATAACGCGGCTTATGTTTTTTTATAAGATTATTCTCTAAAGACAGCGCGTCTATTTCACTTGGAGCGATAATATAATAAAAATCGGCGATATTACTCACCATCGCCATAACTTTTGCGGTTTTGACGCTGTTGAAAAAATACTGCCTTACGCGGTTTTTCAGATTTTTCGCCTTGCCGACGTATATTATCTGCCCGTCTTTATCCAGCATAACGTATACGCCGGGATTATCGGGAAGAAGTTTTAGTTTATCCTCTATTACGCTCACGCTAACATTATAACAAGTTTATTCGAATATTTCAAGCGCTTAATAGCCTAAAAATTCCACCCCTTTCAATAAAACGTCGGAAAGGGTGTCGTTTCTTAAAGAGTAAAAGACCACTTTCCCCTGTCTCTTCGTTTTCACGGCGTTAAGATTTTTTAAAAGCCGTAACTGGTGCGAAACGGTGGTCTGGTTTAGGTGCAGTACCTCGGCAAGGTCGGAAACGCACATCTCGCTTATAGCCAAAGCAGAAATCATTTTAAGACGGGTATAATCGGAAAATATCGAGAAAAAACACACGAGATCGTCTAAAATTTCGCCCTTGGGAACGTAATCGGCAATCATATCCTGTAACCGTCTGTCAATCAGCATTTCTTTCATCTTTTTATTACTCTCCGCATATAATTAATATATGTATACACGTTACCATAAAAAAGGCGAAAAAAATCGTCTTAAAAAGCGGTAAATTCGCGCATTTTGTAAAAGGAGGTAAAAAATGAACTCTAA
>CAJOMM010000036.1:0-3077 GCA_905235765.1 uncultured Clostridia bacterium | reverse complement strand
AATACAATAACGACGACGCAGTTGTTACTTTTGCTCGCGTTGTTATCTACGACGACGACCGGCAACAATTGTTCAATTTTCACTAATACGAATACATGATTTTTACCCGCAAATTAAAGGGTCGACGCGTTAAAAACGCCGCAAAATCTGAAAATTTCAGATTTTGCGGCGTTTTCACGTTTCCACGCTATCGGTTTAACGATATTTTTTATTATTTGTTTTTAAGTATTTTTTTAAGAAATACTCCCGTATAACTTCCCTCCGTTTCCGCAACCTCTTCCGGCGTTCCGGTGGCTATTACCGTTCCTCCGCCGCTTCCGCCCTCAGGACCAAGATCCACTATATAGTCGGAAAGTTTTATTACGTCAAGATTATGTTCTATAACTATTACGGTATTCCCTGCCGCCTGCAATCTCTTAAGTATCCCGCAGAGTTTATCCACGTCGTAAGAGTGCAATCCCGTCGTCGGCTCGTCCAAAATATATAGCGTCTTGCCCGTACTCCTTTTGGAAAGTTCGGTCGCAAGCTTTACCCTCTGCGCCTCTCCTCCCGAAAGCGTGGTTGACGCCTGTCCGAGTTTAATGTACCCGAGTCCTACTTCCTGCAAGGTCTTTATCTTATTATATATGCCGGGGAGATTTTTGAAAAACTCGCAAGCTTCGTCCACGGTCATATCCAGAACTTCGCTTATATTCTTGCCTTTGTATTTTACCTGTAAAGTTTCTCTGTTATATCTCTTTCCGCCGCATACTTCACACGGAACGAACATGTCCGGTAAAAATTGCATTTCTATCTTTATTATGCCGTCGCCTTCGCAATGTTCGCATCTTCCGCCCGACACGTTGAAAGAAAATCTCCCTGATTTATATCCGCGCTCTTTGGCGTCAGGCGTCTGCGCAAACAGTTCTCTTATAGCGGAAAATACGCCGGTATAGGTTGCAGGGTTTGATCTCGGAGTCTTGCCTATAGGCGATTGATCTATGGCTATTACTTTATCGAAATATTCCACCCCCTCTATTTTATCGACTTTTCCGCCGCGTATCTTCGCGCCGTTCAGCGCGCTTGCCAAAGCAGGATAAATTATTTCGTTGACGAGAGAACTCTTTCCGGACCCCGATACTCCCGTAACCGAGGTAATAAGACCGACGGGTATTTCTACGTCTATATTTTTAAGATTGTTTTGTTTCGCGCCCTTCACTTTAAGCCATCTGCCGTCGGGCTGATTTCTGAATAACGGAATTTCTATCTTTCTTCTGCCGGCAAGATAATCCCCCGTTATAGAACGCGGTTCGTTCATTATATCTTCAACGGTTCCCGTCGCTACGACTTCTCCGCCGTGCACTCCGGCTTTAGGCCCTATATCGACCAAAAAATCCGCGGCGCGCATGGTATCCTCGTCGTGTTCTACCACGATAAGCGTATTCCCGATGTCGCGAAGTTTTTTAAGCGTTCCTATAAGTTTTTCGTTGTCGCGTTGGTGAAGCCCGATTGACGGTTCATCCAAAATATACAGGACGCCCGTAAGTCCGCTGCCTATTTGCGTTGCAAGCCTTATCCTCTGCGCTTCTCCGCCGGACAAACTGACCGCGCTCCTCGAAAGCGTCAGATAGGAAAGCCCCACGTCCTTTAAAAAAGTCAGCCTCGCTTTTATTTCTTTGATTATAGGCGCTGCTATAAGCGATTCCGTAACGCCGAAAGTCAGACCGTTTACAAAATCCAAAAGTTCTGAAATCGACATATCGGTAATTTCCGCAATGTTTTTGTCGCCTACAGTTACGGCAAGCGCTTCCTTTTTAAGCCTTTTGCCGTGACAAGAAGGACAATCGGTAACCGTCATATATTTTTCTATTTCAGACTTGGTGTAATCGCTGGTCGTTTCCCTGTATCTACGTTCGAGATTAGGAATAATTCCTTCCCAACGCGACTCGTATTGGGTAACGAAAGTCTTCAACTTGTACTCCATAAAAATCTTCTCGTCTCCGCTGCCGTATAAGATAATATTATATATATTTTCCGGCAAATCCTTTACAGGAGTGTCAAGGTCGAAACCGTAGTGCCGCGCAAGTGAAGAAAAACTCATTTCCGCCATCTTTCCGTCGCCTATATTCCATCCGGTAACCGTCATCGCGCCCTGACGGAGCGTGAGATTAGGATCTTTAACGATAAGCTTCTCGTCTATCCCTTGTTTGAATCCTAAACCGTGACAATCGGGACAAGCGCCGAACGGGTTATTGAACGAAAAAAGACGAGGTTCTATTTCTTCGATATTAGTTCCGCAATCGGGACAAGCGTATTTCGTGGAAAAAAGTACGCTTTGAGTTTTGCCGTCCTCTTCGGTTTTCTCTATCGAAACTATGCCTCCGGCAAGTTTTACCGCCGTTTCTATACTGTCGTTAAGCCGCTTCTCTATGCCGGGTTTTATTATCAACCTATCTATAACCACGCTGACATCGTGCTTTTTGTTCTTTTCAAGTTTAATTTCTTCGTCCAAAGAATAAACTACGCCGTCTGCCTCGACTCTGACGTAGCCGCTCTTTTTATAACTCTCCAATTCTTTTCTGAACTCGCCTTTCTTTCCGCGTATAACGAGTGCGTTGATCAGAATTTTCGTACCTTCTTTGTAAGCGGTTACGGCGTCGACTATATTGTCGACCGTTTGCTTTTCAATCTTCCTTCCGCAATTAGGACAATGCGGAACTCCTACTCTCGCATAAAGCAGGCGAAAATAATCGTAAATTTCAGTTACCGTTCCCACCGTCGACCGAGGATTGTGCGAAGTAGTCTTCTGGTCGATAGAAATTGCCGGAGAAAGCCCCTCTATCAAATCCACGTCGGGCTTTTCCATCTGTCCTAAAAACATACGCGCATAACTTGATAAACTTTCTACGTATCTGCGCTGACCTTCCGCATAAATCGTCTCAAACGCAAGCGTAGATTTTCCGCTGCCGGAAAGCCCCGTAAACACCACGAGTTTATCTCTCGGTATCGTTAAATCCACATTTTTAAGATTGTTTTCTCTCGCGCCTTTTATCGTTAAAAAATCTTTCATATTATTTTCTCATTTTAAGTTTAAGTTT
>CAJOMM010000035.1:1856-8784 GCA_905235765.1 uncultured Clostridia bacterium | reverse complement strand
GATAATAATCGGATAGCCTGTCCGCAACCTTAATTCAGAAATATTTTTATAATTTTCGGTTGATAACGCGGCACAAATATCTGCCGGGAAAAAATCAAACTTATTCACAATAAAATATATATTCCGAAAAGTTCGGAAAAAGAACAAAAAAAAGAACAGACCAAACAGTCTGTTCTTAAAATTTAATTTTTGTTTTTTACTCTTCGTTATTCCCTAACATTTCAGCAATAGAAACGCCGTTAGCGCCTTCCTCTTTCCACTCACGAAGTTCAGGCTCCTCGAAGCATCTTCATCCTTCTTGCCCTTTTTGGCTTTACTCTCAACTTTTTCAGGTTTCGGTTCTTCGGGAATCAATGCTTTAATGGATAAATTCATTTTTTCCTTTTCAACGTTAATATCCATTATTTTAGCAGTAATTTCCTGCCCTACCTGAAGCGCTGTGGCCGGATTTTCAAGATATTCGTTGGAAATTTGCGAAACGTGAACTAACCCGTCCACACCTTTTTCAACCTCAACAAACGCACCGAAACCAACCAACCTTACTACTTTTGCGGTGATTACGTCTCCTACCTTATATTTTTCAGCGACGGAATCCCAAGGCTTTGGTTGTAATTGTTTATATCCCAAGGACACTCTCTTGCTTTCTTGGTTTATCTTAAGAATTATAAACTCATATTGTTTACCAATCTCTAGAACGTCGGAACATTGTTCGCATCCCGTCCAGGATAAATCGGAAATATGCGCAAGACAATCGAATCCGTTTACGTCGATGAAAGCACCAAAAGTCGTAAATCTGACCGGAGTACCCAAAACGACGTCACCTTCCTGAACGCTTTCAAAAAATTCAGCTTCTTTAGCAGCGCGTATAGCGTCCCTTTCCTGTTTTTCAGCTTCTAAAATAACCTTCTGCGAACCGACTATCTGACGACGAGCGCCTCTCGATTCAACTTTTTCGGCTTTAAGTCTTAACGTTTTTCCAACGTATTTATCTAAGTCCTTAACGAAACCGAGTTTTATCTGAGAAGCAGGTACAAATACCTGATAACTACCGTACTTGCCGGTAAGTCCTCCCTTATTCGTTTCGGTTATCTGAACCTCGAATATTTTACCGTTTCTGATTTCGTCGATATCCGCTTCTTCCTTCAGAACTTTTTCCATTGCTTTTTCGGAAAATTTAAGCGGCTTTTTACCAACGACCATAACTCTTATTTCTTCGCCGATTTTGTCCTTATAGTCTTCTTTATTATATTCGTTTAACAGTTCTTCTTTCGGAAGTTCAAAATCAACCTTTGCGTTATTTACCGACACGGTCAATCCGTTTTCATTTGCAGAAGATATTTTCGCCCTTACAATCTGTCCGATTCTGAAATCTTTGTTAGGTTTGATTTTGTCGAAAGCGGCTTCCATTTCCGATTTTGCTGAAACCGACGTTTTCTCTCCTTCAGCTTCTTCCTTAACGGTTTCGGCAACGGCCTCCGCATTTACAGCGTCAACGGTTTCGCTTTCTTTTTCCGCGTTTTCCGAAACAGCCTCAACTTTCTGTTCGTCAATAGTTTCGGTAGTTATGATGTCTTCTGTAACCTTCTCCATACTTGAGATAACCTCTTGGAATTGCTCATCCGGCGTTGACGCGCCGAGGATAATTCCTACCTTATAAAATTTTTTTAATTTCTTATATTCAAAATTTAACGGATCGGTAATTCTGAAAACGTTTTCGGAATTTCTTTTACAAATCTCGAAAAGTTTTTCCGTATTATTGCTGTTTTCTCCGCCGACGACCAACGTCGCTTCGCACTTTTTGGAAATTAAATCCGCTTCTTTTTGCCTGTCTTTTGTAGTATAGCAAATAGTTTTAAAAATATCAACTGTTTTAACGCGTTTAGCCTCAAAATTTTTTATTATTCTGTCAAATTTTTCTTCAGAATACGTCGTTTGAACAACGATACATAGCTTATCTGCTTCAATTTTATTTAAATCACCTATATCATCAACAATAACCGCGGTATTGTTACACCACCCGTTTATTCCTTTTATCTCCGGATGCTCAGAGTTTCCTATAATTGCAATACGGTAGCCGTCATTATAGTGGCTCTCCACAATGTTATGAATTTCCTTAACAAAGGGGCACGTGCAGTCAATTACTTTTAACTTCTTTCTTTCGGCTTCTTTAAAAGTCGATTTAGGTTCGCCATGCGTCCTGATCAGAACGGTATCGCCTTCAGATAACCTGTTATCCGTAATATCGCTTATTGTTTTTATTCCGGAATCATTTATTTTACGGTTAACGGACTCGTTATGGATAATTTCACCTAACACAAAATTCCTTTCGCCTTTTAGAGAAAGCGCGCTTTCAACCGCTCTTTTCACCCCAAAACAAAAACCGTTGTTTTTCCCTTTAACTACTATCATATTTTAATTATTTTATGTATGACATAACGGCGTCTAAAACCTGTTCGATCGTCATAGATGAAGTATCTATTTCAATGCAATCTTTAGATTTTACAAGCGGAGAAAATTCTCTGTTTGAATCGTTATAATCGCGTTGTATAATCTCTTTTTTCAATTCCTCAAAATCTACTTTATGCCCTTTTGCCGATAATTCGTCAAATCTTCTTTTGGCTCTGACATCTGCACTTGCCGTAATAAAAAACTTATAATCGGCGTTAGGTAAAACATAAGATCCAATATCTCTTCCGTCTAACACGCATGAAATTTCAGACGCTATTTTCCTCTGCATTTCTACCATTTTAAGTCTTACGCATTTAAGACTTGAAATATTCGAGGCTGCCATAGATACGTGAGGTTCTCTGATTTTTCCCGAAACGTCTTCCCCGTCTAAAATTGTTCTTTGGCTTCCGTTTTCGTATTTGATTTTAAGGTCGATATCGTCAATAAAAGTCTTAACGCCTTCTTCATCAAAAGGATCGACGCCGCACTTAATAGCTTTAAGCGCGACCGCCCTATACATTGCCCCCGTATCTAAATATAAGATTTTCAGCTTTTCAGACAGCGCTTTCGCTATCGTACTTTTTCCGCTGCCTGACGGTCCGTCAAGCGCAATTTTAATAATTTTATTCATAATATTTTCTCCTTAAGAATTTTCTCCTGCGGTATATCCCGTTGAAAATGCAGACTGAAGATTAAAACCTCCGGTAAAACAATCTACGTCTAAAACTTCGCCTGCAAAAAAAAGACCTTTTATAATTTTACTTTCCATTGTTTTGGAATTTATTTCTTTAACGTTTATTCCGCCGGAAGTAACTATCGCCTCATTATAACCCCTCAACCCTTTAATTGAAAATTCTAAATCTTTAATTGTATTAACCAAATTTTCCCTGTCTTGTCTTTTTAAGTCGCAACACCTGAGTTTAGTTTTGACGGACGCACGATTCAGTACGGTTTGGATCAATGATTTCGGAAGAGTTGACCTCATAGCGTTAAAAACGTCGGAAATATTCCTTTCCTTAAATTCTCTTTGTAATTTTTCGTCTAATTTTTTAGAATCCAAAGCAGGTTTAAGATCGATATGAAGTTTAATCCCATTTATATCTGTTTTTGACAATATACAAGAAGCGGATAAAATTATAGGTCCGGAAACGCCGTAATGGGTAAAAAGCATTTCTCCGAAATCCTCATATATAACTTTATCTTTCGACAAAACTTTTATCGCGACGTTTTTTAAGGATAATCCTTGCATATCCAAAAATTCGTTGCCGTATAATTCCAACCCTACCAAAGACGGAGAAAGTTTTGTAACAGTATGTCCGAGATTTTTGGCAAAAACGTAACCGTCGCCATCGCTCCCTGTCGAAGGATACGAAAGCCCTCCGGTACACACGATAACAGAATCACACGCTTCGGTTCCGCTATCGGAAATAATACCGGTAACTTTGCCGTCTTTCGTTAAAATGTCCTTTACTTTTTCATTCAATCGAACTTCAGCGCCTAAACTTTTTATCCCTCGTTCAAGCGTTTTGGTAACGTCGCTCGCCTTGTCGCTTAAAGGGAAAACTCTATTGCCTCTTTCAATCTTAAGTTTCAATCCCAAATTTTCAAAAAAAGAATACGTGTCAGAGGGTGATAAACGGTTTAACGCGCTATATAGAAATTTAGAATTAGAAACAACGTTATTTAGAAATTCGTTTATATCTACAAAATTACTTAGGTTGCAACGTCCTTTACCGGTAATATAAATCTTTTTACCGAGTTTTTCGTTTTTTTCTATCAGTATAACTTTATTTCCTTTTAACGCCGACGAATACGCCGCAAAAAGCCCAGCCGCGCCTCCGCCTATAACAACCGTTTTGTTCATAGTGGTTTTTATTCAGATTTTTTCTTCCTATTAAAAAATTTATCGCCGTTTTTAAGTAAAATTCGCATAATGAAAAAAGTAACAATAAAGAACATACACCAAAGCGTGATCCCCCACCATGTGTCAAACGGTATAATTTTATTTCCTAACGAATATGACGACGTGAAAACAGTAATTATACGCGTAACAATTATCATTACACAAAAGAAGGCGGGGCTTATCGTGGTTATTCCGGCAACAAAGCAAAGCAGGTCGTCCGGGAAAAACGGGAACAAAAACATAAAAGTAAGTATTACCTTATCTTTCCCTTTGACAATGTTTAACGTTTTATTAAGTTTTTCTTCACCTATAAGCCACTTAACTGTTCTGTAACCGAAAATTCTACCTATAAAAAATGCTACGAGAGATCCGATAATTATGCCTATACAACTGTAAATTGCGCCTTTGAATTCGCCGAACATAAGGACCCCTGCGCCTACTGTTACGAAAGACGGAATCGGAAGTACAACGACTTGCAAAAATTGTATTATAATAAAATACAAAACCGCATTTTCGCCGGAAGAAATAAAATTTCTTAAGTCTTCAATCGAATTTATTTTATCCGAAAGTCCGCTTTTTTTGTAAAAGTATAATAAGGCGAGCAAAAAAGTTACGGATAAAATTATTAAAACCATAACTTTAAACAACAATTTGCATTGTCCTCTTAAAAAAATTACGCTAAGAATACTGCAAAGCGAAATTAAAGTTACGATAGCGGAAACAATTATCCTGCTTTTACTATATAAAAACGTTTCGAAAGAACAGTTTTCAACATATAAAACGCCGAATAAAATTGCGCAACCGGACGCAATCGCAATCGATATAGCCCATAAAGTTTCTATAAACGTTTTTTTAGATGACTTAATTCCCATAATAATATTATATTAACGAGAATCTCAGTTATCCTTTTGTCAGTCTTTATTTTCGTTTTTATAAAAATTTACCGCAATTTTATCGCAACGGTTATTATATTCGTTGTCAGAATGTCCTTTAACTTTAACAAATTCAACTTTATGCAAACTCATTAAATCGGATAATTTTTTCCAAAGATCAACGTTTTTTACTTCTTTTTTCCCGGAAGTTTTCCAGCCGTTTTTTTCCCAGGAAGATAACCAATCTGAATTTATCGCTTCTACAACGTATTGCGAATCGCTGTAAACGGTTACGGAACATTTTTCTTTTAGTGCGGTAAGCCCACTGATTACCGCCTGAAGTTCCATACGATTATTGGTCGTCAAAACTTCTCCGCCGTCGATTATTTTCTCTTTACCCTCGTAAACGAGTATAGCGCAAAACCCACCTTTTCCGGGATTTCCGCTGCAAGCGCCGTCAGTATAAATGTCGACGTGCTTCATAAACCGGACTCCAGTTCGCCGGAACGTTTTACGCAAGCGTCAACGGCACGTTGAACGACAGCTTCTATTTCATCGGATTTAAAAGATTTTATAGCCTCAATGGTCGTTCCGCCTTTACTACACACCGCGTCGATCAATTCGTCAATAGATTTATCGTTGTTTAATTGAAGCATTTTACCGCTTCCTATCATCGTATTAACCACTAAACTTTTAGCGGCGTCTTCAGAAAGTCCGTTTTTAACGCCGGCGTCTATTAAACACTTGGCAAAAAGATAAAAATAAGCCGGTGAACTGCCGCTTATCCCCGTAACCGCATTAAGCTTATCTTCATCCAAAAAAACGACTTTAGAAAAACAACCGAAAAGTCCGTTTATAAAATCTATTTCACTTTTTTGCGAATAATCTGTTACGTCCAAACCTACGGCACCATACCCAACCGAACAAGGCGTATTAGGCATACAGCGCGCAACCGAAATGTCTTTACTGCCTATAACCGATTTTATGTAATCTTTTTTAACTCCTGCCATTATGGAAATGAATTTGTTGCAAGGTATAAATTGTTCTTTCTCTATAACGGATTTAAAGTTTTGAGGTTTTATCGCAAACAAAACGTATTCTGAATTTTCAAAAACGTACGAATTAGAAAGAGTCGTATTTATTTTATAATCTTTGAGTTTTTCAAAAGAGTTCTCGTTAATATCGCTGACGACAATTTTATTCTCCGGCAAAAAACCCGATTTAAGAGCGCCGCTGATGATTGCTGTCGACATAAAACCGGCGCCAATAACGCCTAATTTAAATTTCTTTTCCATTTTAACCTCAATTTAATTGACTAATATACTTATTTTATATTATAATCTATTTGCTTTAGGGGAGTGGCTCAACGGTAGAGCAGCGGTCTCCAAAACCGCCGGTTGCGTAATCGCGTCTCCCCTGCCATTATGTAAAAATCGCTATTTTTAGGCTTAAAACCGCTTAGATATAGCGATTTTTATTGTTTGTTACCACATTTTAGTGTGATATATCCTATTTTTTGATATAACACTCATTTTGCAATTACATTATATCAAAAATGCAAAAAGGTGGCAATCGTTTCTCGTTTAAATTTTTTATGAGTGCTTTCACGGGCTTCTACCCCTGTTTTCACTTAAACTTCCCCGTCGTCTTTAATAACCTTAGTTATTTTAATTATTTTATAATTTTTATCGACTTCGATGCATTT
>CAJOMM010000035.1:0-1830 GCA_905235765.1 uncultured Clostridia bacterium | reverse complement strand
CACTCATTATACTCTTTTGAATTATCAAGATATTTTTTATATTTATTTTCTTCTTTCATAATTAACCTTTAATCTTTTTCAATGTATTATACCATATTTGATTTTTAATTTAAATAAATTCAACAAAGAAATTGCAAACGTTTGTTTGACTTTTTAAAAAAAATATGTTATTTTAAAGATATGACTAAAGAAGAATTAGATATTAAATTAAACGAACTGTATAAGTACACCGTTGAATACACGGAAAATAACGGTTATCCGCCGTCTATCCGCGAAATATGTAGCAGCCTGAAAATAAAATCTACCGCTACCGCGTATTCTTACCTTGAAAGGCTTAAAGCTAAAGGACTTTTAAGTAAAAGTCCTTCCAAAAAACGCGCTATAACCCTTACTAACAGAAATGATTTCACCTCTATACCTATTCTCGGAGAAATCCGTGCCGGCGCGCCTATTTTTGCGGTAGAAAATCTTGAAGGGTATTGCCCGTTGCCACAAGAATTTAAAAACGACGGAGATTATTTTGCTCTCCGCGTTACGGGCAACAGCATGATAAACGCCGGAATTTACGAAAAAGATATTATTATAGTTTACAGCTGCAAAACGGCTAAAAACGGCGATATAGTAGTCGCTTTAATTAAAGATAGCGCGACGGTAAAACGTTTTTACCAAAAAAATTCCAAAATAATTTTACATCCGGAAAATGACGAAATGGAAGATATGGTCTTCGATGACGTGCAAATTTTAGGTATCGTCAAAGGCTTGGTAAGAAAATTCTAATCAAATATCAAGATTTTTAAGTGCGATTTTACAATGCTCGTAAGTTATGCCGCCCTGTAAATATGCAATAAAAGGCGGCTTAACGGGTGCGTCAGCCGAAAGTTCTATTGACGAGCCTTGAACAAAGCACCCTGCCGCCATAATTACCGGATCCTCATATCCCGGCATATCCCACGGCATAAGTTTGACGTTGCTGTCTATGGGTGAATTGTTCTGAATATTCTGTATAAAGTCTATCAGCTTTTCTTTTTCGCCGAATTCTACCATAGTTATTATATCGTGCGGTATAACATTTGGTTCAGGAGAAACTTTATATCCTTTTTCGTTTAATACCTTACAAAAGAGCATGGCGCCTTTGAGCGATTGAACAACCACATGCGGCGCTAAAAAAAGCCCTTGATAAAAATATTGGTAACCATATAAGTAAGAACCGACTTCTCCGCCGATAGATGGCGCCGTCAATCTGTTTTGAACAAGGTTTACGTATTTTTTATCGCCTACCACGTACCCGCCCGTTGGAGCAATTCCTCCGCCGGGATTTTTTATTAAAGAACCGGCGGCAAGATTTACGCCTACTTCGATTGGTTCTTTTATATCGGTAAATTCCCCGTAGCAATTATCCATCATTATACAGCCGTAAAAACCTATTTCCCTCAAAAAATTCACTACGTTTTCAATTTGACATATAGATAAAGCGTCTCTCCATTGATACCCCCTGGATCGTTGAATATACACCATTTTGGGATTCAATTCCGATATTTTTTCTTTAATCGCGTTAATATCGAAATCCCCGTCCTTTAACGCAACGCTGTAAAATTTTATTCCGAAATCTGCAAGGGAGCCGCTTCCTTTTCCCGAAATAACTTCATCTAAAGTATCGTATACGTCTCCGGAAATACTTAAAAAGGTATCGTTCGGACGTAATACACCGTATAAACACGAAGAAATCGCGTGAGTCCCCGAAACGAACGAAGGAGAACAAATTGCTGCTTCGGCATTGAAAATATCGGCAAATAATCTATTTAACGTATCTCTGCCATCGTCGCCGTATCC
>CAJOMM010000034.1 GCA_905235765.1 uncultured Clostridia bacterium | reverse complement strand
TTTTTCAAAATTCAAAATAATTTTGTACAAAATTAGTTTACACGTTCAAAATTTTGTGTTACAATCTACTGGTAAAACATTTAAGGAGTTAAACTCATGGACGATAAGGTTAAAGTGTTTTTACTTCAGGACACGGCAGAATCTTGCGAAGAACTTAAAGCGGCGATAAATAGCGAAAGCAATTTGGAAGTGATATACGACACTACTGACGCCATATCCGCGATACCGCTCATTGCGGAAAAAAGACCCGACGTAGTGATAACCGAGTTGGTGCTTAAAGGATACGACGGGCTTTGCGTGATAGACAAGGTAAGGTCAATGAACAAGAACGTAAAAATAGTCGTTCTGTCCTCGCTTTGCAGCGAAGACGCCGTAAAGAGCAGCGTGTCCGCCGGCGCCGACTATTTTATAGCAAAGCCTTTGAGCGCGAGCGCCTTAAAAGACGTAATAATAAATTTACGCAACAAAGAACAAAATAAACGGGTTTCGGATTCTTACGAACTGCATAGAGTTACGCTCGAGGAAAAAATAAGCAAAATATTTATAAACGTGGGTATACCGCCGCACATAAAGGGTTATGCGTTTTTGCGAGAAGGCGTTAAGATGGCTGTGGAAGATCCAAACGTTATCAACAATATCACCAAACAGCTTTACCCGATGATAGGAGAAAAATACAATACGACGCCTTCTAAGGTCGAGAGGGCGATAAGGCATGCTATCGAGGTTGCCTGGAACAGAGGGAGGATTGAGAATATAAACAATATATTAGGCGTGCGCGCGTACGTGGGGACGGAAAAACCAACCAACGGAGAATTTATTGCGCTTATAGCGGATAAAATGTTATTAGAAGGCGCGAACGCCACTTAAAGAGGCTCATTAAAAAGAATTCCTCCGCGCAAAATTTTGCGCGGAGTTTTTAATTGAGGGAAAAACACTAAAAAAAGCGAAAAAATTTTAAAAATTGCCTTAAAAACAGTTTACAAATTATTTGCATATAGATATAATACTATCACAAAAGAATATAACTGTTTAAGGAGACGCTATGCCTAAATACGTAAAATGTCCCAGATGCGACCTCAATTATATGTTGGAAGGCGAAGAATATTGCGACGTTTGCAAGGCGGAACTTAAAAAAGGACCTCAGCTCGTATTTGCAGTAGACGAAGAGGACGACGAAACGGAAGCGTTGGATCTCTGCCCTCGTTGTCACCACAATTATATAAAGCAAGGCGAATCTTTTTGCGCCGAGTGTCTTAAAGACCTTGAAAGAAACGAGAGTCGAAACGAAGAAGAAGACGATTCTTGGAAAGAATATATCGACGACGCCGAAGAAGAAGAGGAAGAAAGCGAAGAGATGCTGTCCTTAAATAAACTCGCCGAGGAAGAGGGGGACGAACTTTTTGACGACGAAGAGGAAGAAGAGGAAGAAACTCCGCCCATAAACGATATCGACGACGACTTCGAGATTCCGGACTTTGACGAATCGGATTTCACCGAAGAGGATGAGGAAGACGAAGAGAGCGAAGAAGACGAAGAAGACGAAGATTTATAAGACTGAAAAAATTCCCACGGATAAGGTATAAAAAACCGCTTCCGTGGGAAAAATTTTAGTATGATAAAAATTTCCGATAATCTGCCAAACGCAAAAGAACGCATAAATTCCTTAAAAGAAAAGCCCGTAGAAGTTACTCTGAACCTCGGACGAAACAAAGTCGTGAGTTTTTTGGGTATTCTAAGCGGAGTTTATCCGGCGCTGTTCACGGTTTTACCGTTCGATAAATCTTTCAAGGGGAAAACTTCTTACTCTTATTCGGAATATTTATGCGGAAAAGTAAAACTTAAAGAAACAAAATCTATAAATATGCAATAAAATTCGTCAGCTAACTTAAAAGCCGCAAAATCTGAAATTTCAGATTTTGCGGCTTTTTACAAACGCTATTTTAAATTTATCGTTCAGCCGATAATTTTTGGGATATAAATAATTTGCGGCGAGGAGTTTTTCTGCCCCCCGTTTATACTGTATTTATCAGTCTTCCGCTACCGTCTCTGTAAATATCTTTACCGCTTCCTGATAATAATAATTGTAGTTCTTTTCTACGTAACTTGCCGCCGCCTTATAACGATCCGCAGATACCGCCTTTAACGCACTCACCTTTTCGGAAGCCGCGTCGTAAGCGGTTTTATATTCCGTCTTAAACGCCTGCTTTTCATCGGCGGACATATTCGCAAATCCTTTTTTCGCTCCTTCGAGTTTGCTGAAGAGGTTTGCAAGTTTCACGCCTTCTTCCGCATTTTCAAGAACGCTCAAATCGCTTTCGGTAACCAGCGCCTTAACCGAACTGTCCGCAGCGTCGTATTTCGCTCTCAATTTTTCGACCTCTGCCGAATAAAGAACGCCTTCTTTTTCTTCAAGTTCCAAAGGCGAAGAGATTGCGGAAATTTCACTGCCGAGCAATTCCGCCTTTTCGGCGTTCGTCATAACGCTTATAAATTCCGTGCCTTCGATACGATTTCCGTCGTCATCGCTGATAACGTCGCTGCCGAGATCTATATAACGTATATAATTCATACCGCTGTCAGATCCGTCGCAATAAAACAAATACGTCTTTTCTCCCACAACCACTCTTTCGGGCGCATACCAGGAAGATTTTGCGGCGGTGCCGGAAACGATTACAACGTCCTCTTTACCGTCTCCTTTCGCTATTCTCTTTATATACGAATCGGAAGCTCTGTAATAAAAATCTTCCCCGTCGAGGAAATAGAGATCGGAAACGTCGGAAACACCGGCAACGTAAGTCCTTATTGAAAAATCGTCCTCGGTAAGCGTGGTTTTAACGATAGCAGAGGCGGACGAATCGTAGAAATAAACTTCGTCTAAAGAAGCTATTATCATATCGTCTTTGATGTTTTCGGTTTTGACGATTTTGCGGCTGCCTGCAAGGTCCGTCATCTTTGCGCCGAAAGTTTCCTCATTGGAACTTTCGTCGGTCTCAGTATAGAACAGATAGTCGCCGACTACCGAATAAAAATCGTAAGTAAGTCCGTCTTCTTTGCCGTCTTTTTCCAACTTTTCGCCGGTGCCTGCCGCGTAAGAATACAAATAGTTATAAGCGGCGGTACTGCGAGTATATCCGTCCTTTGCCGCCTTTTCTTCATAATACGCTTCGTTATATATGGTCATAACGTAATAAACAACGACGTCGTTACCTACGTTTGCGAACTCGTAAGAGGATAAGGAAAGATATTCGCCGTTTTTCATTTCGTTAGTGGTTTCGTCCGTTTTGGCGATAACCTCGGTGGTTTTATTTGAAGAATTGTAAACCTTCAACGCGCCGTCCGAAGTATCGTAATAAAAGATATATACGACGCCGTCCTTTTCCGCTATTCTGTAATCGACGGAGTGAGAGGAAACCGTGAAAAGTTTTTTGGTGGTTTTACCGTCTAACGAAGTTTTGGTGAAAGCCATTTCGGAATAAGCCGTGCTACCCGACGAGGTCTTATTCTTATTAGGGGTGCCGTAATAAACGTAATCGACTCCGTTTTCGTTCGCGATATATAATCCTGAATCGTAATCCTGCGCCGTGAAGAGTTCCGGAACGGTAATCACCGCGGCGGAAGGATTGTTTAAGTCTGATTTTTTGATTGCGGCAAGCGCCCCTTTAACGGGCGTGCCGAAGGAATTATCGTCCGAGTACACGCCGACGCCGTTTATAAAATAAACGTAATTTTCCGTCTCCGCGACGAATCCTCCCAGCGTTTCCGTGGAAACGGCGCTGTTATCGGTAACGCCTGTGCCACGCCAACCGCTACCGGAACCGCAGGCGAAACCAAAACAGGTTGCCGCCGCAAGCAATAAAGCCAACAAATATTTGCCTAATTTTTTCATATAAACACCTACTACGGTAAACATTTTGAAGTTCACCGAATATATATAGTATACAAGTATAATACATTATATCCTAATTTCAATACTTTTGCAATTATTTTAAGGTTTTTTTATTCGTTTTTTAAATAAGCGGAGGCTTAAAATGGACAAATTCGGCATTTTTAATATTATCAACGCTCTGTCTGGCGTTCTCAAAAAGGCGGAAACTCCCGAAAACGGGAAGGAAAGCCCTGATAAAAACGTTCAAAAAAGTCCCGAGACGACCTCAGCCGAACTGCGCGCTAAAAGCGCGCCTCTGCAAAACACCATGCTTTCGACCATGCGTTCTCACGACGAATTCGTGAAAAGAGTAAAACAAACGAGTCAAAACCGTAAAGACGAAGTTCTAAGGATATAGTGGCGGCGCGGAATTTTCCGCGCCGCCATTATTCTTGTTTATAAAAATTTTCAAAGCTTTAATATTTTACGCTGTACAAAATGTCCGCATAGGTGGGGAAAGGACTGAAATTTTTGCCGAGAATAAGTTCCGCTCCGTCAGCGCACGCCCTTATCTCCTCCATGTCTTTTAACAAAACGGACTTACAATACTCCGCCCTGACCTTGGATTCCGCCGACTTCGGAAATTCGTCCAAATGGGTCGCGATAGCGTCAACTTTTTCCGAAAAATCTTCTGCGAGTTCGGAAATTCTGTCTAAAGTTTTCTTCTCCAGCCCGAATTTTTTTACGCCGCAACGCTTTTTGGAATTAAGCGTATTTAAAAGGAAACCTTCGTAACCTATTATCGCCGGAACTATCTCCTGCCTTGCCATATCGAGAGCGGTAAGCGATTCTATATGAACGATATTTGCGTAATTATCCAAAAGAATATCCATCCTGGAACGCATCTCGCTTTCCGTTAACACCCCGTGGCTTTCAAACAGTTTTATGTTTTTCTCGTCGACGTAATGCGGAAGCGCGTCAACCGTAGTTCTGAAATTGGACAGTCCGCGCCTTTCCGCTTCTTTTTCCCACTCTTCGGAATAATTGTTGCCGGAAAATATTATGCGACCGTGGTCTTTAAGCGTCTTTTTCACTATATCCGAAAACGCCGCGTTAAAATCGGACGCATTTTCAAGTTCGTCGGCAAACTGTTTAAGTTCTTCCGCAACGACGGTATTGAGTATAAAATTGGGGCATGCGATATTTTCCGACGACCCAACCATCCTGAACTCAAACTTGTTGCCCGTAAACGCAAAAGGAGAAGTCCTGTTTCTGTCGGTAGAATCCTTTTGTATGCACGGAAGCGCGGAAACGCCTATTTCTAACTGTTTCTTCTCTCCGGCGACGTATACGTTGCCGTTTGCCAAAGCGTTCAAAAGAGCTTCAAGGTCTTCGCCGAGATAAACGGAAATTATTGCCGGAGGCGCTTCGTTTCCGCCGAGACGGTGGTCGTTAGCGGCAGAAGCAACGGATATCCTTAAAAGGTCCTGATATTCGTCCACGGCTTTTATTACCGCAAGGAGAAATAATATAAATTGCTTGTTTTCGCCGGGCGCGTCGCCGGGATCGAAAAGATTTTCGCCCGTATCGGTGGATAACGACCAGTTGTTGTGCTTGCCGCTGCCGTTCACCGTGGCGAAAGGCTTTTCGTGAAGCAGACACACCATTTCGTGGCGATTGGCAACGCTTTTCAATATTTCCATCGTGAGTTGATTCTGATCGGTCGCAAGATTTACCTGCGAATAAAAACAAGCGAGTTCGTGCTGCGAAGGAGCGACTTCGTTGTGTTTCGTCTTGGCGCAAACGCCGAGTTTCCACAATTCTTCGTCCACGTCTTTCATAAAATCCGAAACTCTGGACTTAATAGCGCCGTAATAATGGTCTTCGAGTTCCTGACCTTTCGCCGGACGAGCGCCGAAAAGCGTTCTGCCGCAATGAATAAGGTCGCGACGCTTTTCGTAAACGCTTTTATCTATAAGAAAATATTCCTGTTCCGCGCCCACGTTCGGCACGACTTTTTTTACTTTGGTTTTCCCCAAAAGTTTCAGAACTCTTACCGCCTGTTTTGAAATCGCGTCCATAGAGCGCAACAGCGGAGTCTTTTTATCGAGCGCCGAACCGTCGTAAGAACAAAACGCCGTCGGAATATGCAAACTTCCGTCTTTTATAAAGGCGTAGGAAGTAGGATCCCATGCGGTATAACCGCGCGCCTCGAAAGTGGCGCGTAGCCCCCCCGACGGAAAACTTGACGCGTCCGACTCGCCTTTGACCAAGGACTTCTCGGAAAACTTCATTATCACGTTGCCGTTTTTATCGGTTTCCGCAAAACAATCGTGTTTTTCGGCGGTTATGCCCGTCATCGGCTGAAACCAATGCGTAAAATGCGTCGCGCCTTTTTCTATCGCCCATTTTTTCATAGCGTCGGCAACTTTTTTTGCCGCCTCGTTAGATAAATGCTGTCCGTCTGTCATAGCGCGGCGAACGGCGGCGTAGGTTTCTTCGTCAAGCCGTTCTTTCATAACTTTGTCGTTAAACAACATACAGCCGAAATTTTCAGATAATTCATTACTTTTCATAAATCGTCTCCGTAAATTATCAACGCCTTGCATATCGCAAGGCGTTAACTTATTTAGCGTATTCGGTTGCCCGCCACTCTCTTATGACGTTCACCTTTATTTGCCCCGGATATTCCATTTCTTTTTCAATCTTTTTCGCTATTTCCTTTGCGAGGAACAACGTCTGCGCGTCCACCTGTTCGGGTTTTACGATTACGCGAACTTCTCTTCCGGCTTGTATTGCGTAGCATTTTTCCACGCCTTTGAATCCGGAAGATATCTGTTCTAATTGTTGCAATCTCTTTATATAGTTGGTTGTGGTTTCCCTTCTCGCGCCCGGTCTCGCGCCGGAAACGGAATCCGCCGCAGCGACCAACACCGCTTCTACCGATTTAGGCTCGACGTCTCCGTGATGAGCGAGTATAGCGTTAACGACGAGATTGTTCTCTCTGTATTTTTTGGCGATATCCGCACCTATCTGCATGTGCGTGCCTTCCACTTCGAAGTCCACGGCTTTGCCGATATCGTGAAGCAATCCCGCGCGCTTTGCGAGCGCAACGTCTGCCCCGAGTTCCGTTGCCATAACGCCGGCAAGATGCGAAACTTCTATGGAGTGTTTCAACACGTTTTGCCCGTAACTCGTACGGAATTTAAGTCTGCCCAAAAGCTTGACGATCTCGGGGTGAAGTCCGAATATTCCGCACTCGAACATAGCCGATTCGCCAGCCTCTTTTATCTGTTGATCCAATTCTTTTTTGACTTTTTCTACGGTCTCTTCTATTCTTGCCGGATGTATTCTTCCGTCCTGAATAAGTCTCTCTAAAGCGATACGCGCCGTCTCTCTTCTTACGGGGTCGAATCCGGAAACGATAACCACTTCCGGCGTGTCGTCTATTATCAATTCTATACCCGTAGCGTTTTCAAGGGTGCGGATGTTTCTGCCTTCTCTGCCGATTATCCTCGCCTTCATATCGTCGGAAGGAAGCGGTACTACCGATACGGTAAGTTCCGTTGCCTGCTCTGTAGAACAACGTTGGATGGCAAGACTTACTATCTCTCTCGCCTTTTTGTCCGCCTCTTCTTTGGCTTCCGCCTCGATGTTCTTTACCGTGCCGGCGGCGTCCTTTTTAGCCTCGTCGATTATAGCGTCTATAAGCTGCTGCTTTGCCTCTTCTTTGGACATTTGGGAAACTTTTTCGAATTCCGCTATCATCTTTTCGTGCTGCTCGGCGATTTCCGCAAGTTTTTTATCCATCTCAGCCTGCTTATCGCGAAGCAAATTTTGCTGACGAGTGGTCTCTTCGTTGCGTTTTTGTAAGTTTTCTTCTTTCTTGTCCAAAGACTCTTCCTTTTGGTTGAGTCTGTTTTCCGTGCGCGCAAATTCCGCGCGTTTCTCGCGCGACTCTTTTTCAAAAGCGTTGCGCAGTTTTAGTTCCTGTTCTTTTGCCTCTAAAATAGCCTCTTTCTTGATTTTTTCGCTCTCATCCTTCGCGGCGTCAAGCAGTTTATCGGTTAATTGTTTGATTTCGCCTTGTTTTTTTTCGAAAGATTTTTTCTTTAAAAACCAGCCGAGAAAACCGAATACCAACGCCGAAAGCACTGCCACCCCTAACGCAATAGCTACAAGCGCGCCGGTTTCCACCGCCAAGAACAGGGAGCCGTTTAATAAATTCTGCATAATGATATGCCCTCCTGTTTTTTTTGCAACTTTCCGCTGTCTAATATTTTATTACAATTTATGCTTTTTGTCAAAGGATTAACCGTCGTTAACCCTTTTTCTCTTTATTTAATTTTCGCCGTTTCCTTTATTCGCTTCTATAATCTTGTTTTTGACCTCTTCGGCGATATCCGGATGTTTTTCCATATATTCCACGGCTTTTTCTCTCCCCTGCGCTATCTTTTCGCCGTTATAAGAGAACCAGGCGCCGCTCTTTTCGATAATGCCGAAACTTACGCCGAGGTCTACAAGGCAACTGCCCTGAGAAATTCCTTTGCCGAAAATAATGTCGAATTCGGCGGTCTTAAAGGGCGGAGCCACTTTGTTTTTGACGATTTTGGCTTTAGTGTGATTGCCGTAGGCGCCGTTGGCGTCTTTAAGCGCGTCGCCTTTTCTGACGTCTATGCGGACGCTCGCGTAAAATTTAAGCGCCTTTCCTCCGGCGGTAACTTCCGGATTGCCGAACATAACGCCGACCTTTTCACGAAGTTGGTTGATAAATATGATACACGTCTTGGATTTTGAAGTTATTGCGGTGAGTTTGCGAAGCGCCTGACTCATCAGCCTTGCCTGAAGCCCTACGTGTGAATCGCCCATATCTCCCTCGATTTCCGCCTTAGGAGTAAGCGCCGCCACGCTGTCGACCACTATAATGTCCACCGCCATACTCGAAACGAGCGAAGCGGTAATGTCCAGCGCCTGTTCGCCGGTGTCCGGCTGAGAAACGTATAATTCGTCCAGATTTACGCCGAGATTTTTGGCGTAAACGGGGTCGAGGGCGTGTTCCGCGTCTATAAACGCGGCGACGCCGCCTGCCTTCTGCGCTTCCGCAATACAATGTAAGGCCACGGTCGTTTTACCGGAAGATTCCGGCCCGTATATCTCTATTATCCTGCCGCGAGGAATCCCCCCTACGCCTATCGCAAGATCCAAAGATAAACAACCGGTGGAAAGCGCTTCTACAGAACTGTCTCCTGCGGTCTGCCCAAGTCTCATTATGGAACCTTTCCCGTACTGCTTTTCTATTTGCGCCATTACGTTGGACAAGGCTTTAGATTTGTTTTCATCCATTATAATTTCCTCTCTTTTTTATGTTTTTAACGGCGAAGAACAGCGCGGCGTTTACAGCCGTCGCGGTAACTTTTTCTCTTCCGCCTTTTAAGTTCATTTTATAAGTGTGAACGCCGTCCGCAAAACCGACCGCGATATAACACAGTCCCACAGGTTTATGGGATTCGTCGCTTTCGGGGCCGGATAGTCCGGTAGTCGCCAAAGCGACGTCGCAGTTTCCGCCCGAAATAAGACCTGCCGCCATCTGATACGCCACCACCGAAGAGACGGCGCCGTTTTTAATTATATCGTCGGAATTTACGCCCAACCTTTCCGCTTTGCTTTTGTTGGAATAACACACTATGCCCTCGTTAAACACCGAAGACGCGCCCGGATTTTCCACGATTTTTGCCGCCACGCGCCCCGAAGTAAAAGATTCCGCCACGGAAATTTTTAATCCGTTCAATTTTAAAAGGGTGAATAGCGTCTCCGAAAGATTTACATCCCCTTCCGCATAAATATAATCGGAAAGTTTGTCGAAAACGTCGCGAATCTTACCCCTTATTAAGTTTTTATCCTCGGAAAACACAAGGGTAACGGAAACGTCGCCGTTTTCTTCGGACAAATAATAAGTAAAGCCGTGCTTTTCTTTAAGTTCTTTCAAAATCCCGTCAATCTCTTTTCCGTTTCCGAAACACCTGAGCCGCAAAACTTTGCCGCCGATATTCGCTTTTTCGGAAAAATAAGGTATAAGCACGCTGTCCGCCAACTCGAAAAGCTGCGTCTTTTCCGAAGGCAAAACCGCCAAGGTGAATTGTTCGTCTTCCGTCATAAACCCCTGATACGCCCCGTTTCTGTTGGGAATAAGCGTTGCGGTCAAAGGCATGGTATAATTCAAAGGATCCACGCCGCCCTGTTTTTCCCAAAGCTCTCGAGCCGTTTCGTTTTCGAAAAGCGGAGAATCGAGAAAATCCGCTATCTTTTGGCGCAGGTCGAATTCGCAATTTTCGCCGTCAAGCACGATAAGATTGTCCACCGTGTCTCTGAATTCTTCAAAACAATGCTTAAAGCCGAGGTCGTCCGACGGCGAAAGTATTTCCGCGGCGGAAAGGGAAAGTCCTTTCGCCGTAAGTTTTTCGGAAAATTCGTCTATAAGCTTTCCCGAAGGCTCTGCGCCGCCCGAAAAAGCCACCACCGCGGTTTTCATCGGTTTATTTCAGCACTCCTTTGTTTTTAATTATACACTCCGCGCCGGAAATTACGGTGAGTATCGCGGAAAGCGCCAAAAAGCTTAACCCCACGATATTCGTCGCCGTATAAAGCCCCGGCTGAAACTGCGCCCCCAAAAGAAGAACGATTATCGCTACGTCCTGCGAAAAAGTTTTTATCTTGCCGGATTTATCCGCCGCAAGAACTACGCCTTTGCCAGCGGCAACCATTCTGAACCCCGACACGATAAGTTCCCTCGCAAGAATTACAGCCACTATTATCGCCCCGTAATATGGCAATATGTCCGCTCCTTTTACGGGAGTTATAAGCATTATTATAAGCGCGGAAGACACCAAAACCTTATCGGCTATTGGGTCTAAAAATTTTCCGAGGTCGGTTACCATATCGTATTTTCTCGCAATGTAGCCGTCGAGAAAATCCGTAAACGCCGCAAGCGCGAAGATTATCGCCGCTATAAGGTAATTCATCGGAATCGCCGAAACGTAGTATATCGCCACGAACAGCGGTATCATTATTATTCTTAAAACTGTAAGTTTGGTTGGCAAATTCATATTCTCTCTCCGATAAGGTCGTACTCCTCTCTGTCCACGATTTTGACGTCGTAAAATTTTCCGACGTCAACTTCTTCTTTGGAAAAGAAATAGACCTTTCCGTCTATCTCGGGCGCGTTGAAATACGCCCTGCCGTAATAACAAATTCTGTCTTTATCGAAACCTTCCGCAATAACCTTAACGGATTTTCCGATAAGACTTTTCGCGATTTTTCTGACGACTTTCTTTTGCGCGGAATAAAGCTTTTTTACCCTTAAAGTTTTAACGCCTTCTTTAACCTGGTCGGGTAGGTTATACGCCGCGGTTTCTTCTTCTCTGCTGTACTTAAAAAATCCGGCGTTGAAAAGTTCCGCCTTTTCGATGAATTTAATAAGATTGTTGAAATTCTCTTCCGTTTCCGTCGGAAATCCGGCGATAAATGTGGACCTTAAAGCAATACCCGGCACTTCGGTTTTCAGCCTTTCTATAAGTTTTAAGTATTCTTCGCCCGTGCCCTTTCTGTTCATCAGTTTCAATATCCTGTCGTCGGCGTGCTGAAAGGGAATATCCAGATATTTTATCAGTTTCGGATTGACTTTTAACTCGTGTATAAGTTCTTCCGTCAGATTTTCGGGATAACAATACAATATCCTTATGCCCCTGACGCCCGGAAGCGCGGAAAGCGCGCGTATAAGTTCCGCAAGACTTCTTCTCGGCGTAAGATCGCATCCGTAAAGGGCTGTGTCCTGCGCGACAAGTATAAGCTCGCCGACGTTCCCCATATCGCGGACTTCGGAAATCAGGTCGTCGAAAGGCACCGAACGGTACGCGCCTCGTATTTTAGGTATAAGGCAGTATGTACAGTGGTTTGAGCAGCCGTCCGCAATTTTAAGATAGGCGTATCCCGTAGTCGTAACGCGGCGCATTATTCCGCACTCGTTGAACGGAACGCCTACCGCGTTTATTCTTTCGTTTTTGGAAAACAGTTCGTCAATAACGCCGTTTATTTTGGCGTAATCGGAAACGCCCAAAAAAGCGTCGGCTTCTTTAAGTTCTGCCATAAGTTCGCTTGCGTACTTTTGCGGAAGACACCCCGTTACGATTATCTTTTTAAGGGCGCCCTCTTTTTTGAGTTCCGCCGCCGAAAGTATCTCGGAAACAGATTCTTCTCTCGACGCCTTCAAGAAAGCGCATGTGTTTATAATTATCACGTCGGCTTCTCTCATATCCGAAGTAATCGTATGCTTTTCGGAGAGAATAGCCAGCATTTTTTCGGTGTCCACACGGTTTTTGTCGCAACCGAGCGAAATCACCCCGATTTTAAGCCCTTCCATAACCTTTAATAATCATCCGGCATAGAACCGAACTGTTCTTCAAATTGTTCTTTCGTCAAAAGCACCCTTCTGGTTTTCTGACCTTCGTTGCCGGCAATATAGCCAAGCCTTTCCATCTTGTCGAAAATTCCGCCTGCTCTCGTAAACCCTATCTGGAACCGCCTTTGCAGTTGAGATATGGACACCGACCCCACGTTGACGGCGTGCCATAACGCTTTTAAGAAGAACTCGTTTATTTCGATACCGCTTCCGCCGTCCGAATCGCCGTCCGAAGTTTTCTCTTCCTGTTTTGGTTTCATCGCTTTGTCGAGGTAATCTTTTAAGTCTTCGTTAAAATACGCTTTGTTGTTGTCTTTTATATAAGAAACTATATTGTTAATCTCTCTGTCGCTAATCCAGGCGCCCTGATATCTTTCGTAGTCGGGGCTGGTGTCGTTTTTATAAAGCATATCGCCCTTGCCCAAAAGTTTTTCCGCGCCGGCGCCGCCTATTATGGTGGAAGAATCCTGATGGCTCATAACTTTAAGCGCAATACGCGAAGGAAGGTTAGCTTTTATAGTGCCGGTTATAACGTCGACCGACGGCCTCTGCGTCGCCAAAATAAGGTGAATACCCGCTGCGCGCGCTTTCGCGGCGAGCGCGCGGATTTTAGCGTCAAGCTCTTTTTTCACGCTTTCCATAAGGTCTGCAAGTTCGTCTACAACTATAAGTATTCTCGGAAGTTTGGGAACGGTATCGGACGCTATTCTCTTGTTGTATGCGGCGATGCCGCTGATAACGCCTTCCGAAGAATCCGCCTCTTCAAAAAGTTTATACCTTCTTTCCATTTCTTCGTAAGCCCATTGAAGAACGGCTATAGCTTTTTGCGGCTCGGTAATTATTTCGTCTATGAGAAGATGCGGCAGGTGTTCGTACGCCTTAAAGCCTATGCGCTTCGGGTCTATAAGAATAAACCTCACGTCCTCAGGACTGTAACGCATTATCAAACTGATTATCATTACGTTGAGCGCGACGCTCTTTCCGGAACCGGTTGCGCCGGCGACCAAAAAGTGAGACGCGCCCGATAGGTCGTCAAACTTGGATTCGCCGACCAAATCTTTTCCGAGCGCGAACACTATCGAACCTGTCTTATGCTGTTTTTGGGACATATCGCGCATTATTTCTTTCAAGCCGACGGTGGTCTTGACGTTGTTTGCAACCTCGAATCCCACGAGGTTTTTGCCGGGGATAGGCGCTTGAATTCTTACCCCGTCGCGCGAAGATAAACGCATTTTCAAATCGTCGTCGTAGGCTAATACCCTTCTTACGGTTATACCCTGCGGCATACTCATTTCATAACGGGTGATGGTCGGCCCCTGCACGAATCCTTTGGGTTCAGCGCTTATGTGGAACTCTTCCAGAGTCCTTCTTATAATTTCCATGCGCTCTTCGTGGTTTTCTCTCGGCGCGTCCGCAGGCGGCGGATAGTCCTCCAAAAGATCGAGCGGCGGACGGAAATACTCTCTGTTTATGGGAACTTCCTCTTTTTTCGGCTCTTCCGTTACTTCTTCCGTGTCTGTTGCTTCCTGCGACAGGTATCTGCGCACGGGCGAAGCGTTGTCGTCTTTTTCCGCTCGGCTTATATAGGCGGGCGGCTCTTCCTCTTTAATTTCTCTCGAAAAATCAAATCTCGCCGTCCTGCCTACGGGACTCGGCGGAACGTCTTTCGGAACTTCCTCCGGTTCAGGCTCCTCTTTTTCCGAAACGGGCTCTGAAACAATAGGAGAAATTTCCGGAGATTTCTTTTCCGGTTCCAAAGAGGCGTAACGCCTTCCGAATTCTTCGGCGTGAGATTTTGCGTCTTCTCCCAAAATATTTTCCGTCTCGTCGTGCTCTATCATAGGAATAGAACGGGACTCTTTTCTCGGACTAATATAATCGGAAATGCGAGTGCCGTTATCGTCGCCCTCCGAAACCTTCTCGACCTCTCTTATGTCGTTAATGTCTATTTTGGCAGGCGTTTTGATATAGGCGATCTTCTGCCTCATATCTTCGCTGTAACTGT
>CAJOMM010000033.1:7899-9155 GCA_905235765.1 uncultured Clostridia bacterium | reverse complement strand
AGCCTATCCGCTTCTTCTTCTATTATCGAAAGATAAGTGAGGCGCTTTTCTTCTGGCAGGTTACCTTTCTTTAAGAGTTCTATCAGCCCTCTCATTGAAACTATGGGCGTTTTGAATTCGTGTGAAAAGTTATTTATGAAATCGGAACGCAGAATTTCCGTATCTTTTAATTCTTTGGCAAGCGAATTGAATTTTTCGGTAAGCGGATAAATTCGCGCGTATTTTTCCTCTATATTTACGTCGTAATCTCCGCGACTCAATTTATCTATCCCGTACATTATCTTATTCGTGGGTTTAAGAACCAATCTGCTGATTAAAAAAGTTATGATGGCGCCGATGGCCACGCTGGACAAAATAAATACCAAAATTATCCACCAGCCGCCGGTTTTTAAGTCGTCTATCGTTATAACGCCGGCTACCATAAAAGAATAAAAAGCCAATATCGCTACCAACAGAATAACGACGAGTATGGAAATTACGCTGAAAACGTAAATTTTATTCAGACTCTTAAAATAATTTTTTTTGTCGGTATTCGGGCGCTTGCTTTTTTTCATATTTTTTTGACCGCCTTATAGCCAAGTCCTCTTATGGACTTTATTTCGAATTCTTCCCAATTTTCAAAACGCTTGCGCAATCTTGCAATATGAACGGTGATAGTTTCTTCGCCGGACTCGGTATCGTAGCCCCATATTTCGTCCATAAGTTGAATTTTCGTAAAAATCTTGTCGGGAAAGGAAAGCAGTTTATATAAAAGCAAAAATTCTTTTTGCGGCAATTCCTGCGTTTCTCCGTTTTTGGAAACGGTGAAAGAATCGTAATTTAAAACGACTTCCCCTACGACTATCCGCCTTTCGCTTACTATTTTCGCACGCCGCAAAAGGGCTTTAACGTGTAAAAGAAGTTCTTCGTTATCGAGCGGTTTTACCATAAAGTCGTCGATTCCGGAAAGAAATCCTTTCTTCCGATCTTCGGGAAGTTGTTTTGCGGAAATCATAAGCACCGGCATTTCTTTATCAAAAGTGCGCAAATTTTCCGTAAACTTATACCCGTCCATTTTAGGCATCATAATATCGACAATCGTAAGGTCGAATTTACGGTTGTCTAAAAGTTCCAAAGCGTCTTTACCGTTTTTGGCTTCGGTTACGGTAAAATGCTCGGATTCCAAAAGTTCGCGCAATAAAAATCTCGTGTTTTTGTCGTCGTCGACTAAAAGAACGTTAAACAATTCACACCTAAAATTAAATAGCCTTTATAAA
>CAJOMM010000033.1:0-7894 GCA_905235765.1 uncultured Clostridia bacterium | reverse complement strand
TAAAATGCTTTTGAAGATTAAGGCTGTGAAAATTATCCTCTAAAACGAGATTAGTTTCAAGATGGTCGTAATTGTTTTTTTCCATAATCTCGTAAAGCGCGGCAATTATAGCCGCCGCAACCCCTTTCGTTTCGTATTCGGGAAGAACGCCTATAAGTCCGAGATCGAGAACTTTGGGATTCTTTTTAACCTTCAAAAACCTTATTAAAAATGGAAGAGTGATTCTGCCTTTACTCTTGTTAACTATTTCCGAAATACCCGGGAACGCCAACGCGAACCCGACAATTTTCCCCGTTTTATCGACGACCGTCGCTATGTCTTGCGGACGCGCAATCATTTTGAAACTGTCGATCATCATTTTTTTCATCTTTTCGGTAAACGGAACGGTGCCGTAAATTCTGGAATAGGTTTCATCCAAAATCTCAAAAAACTGATCGACGTATTTTTTGAGATATTCCTTTATGCTTTTGACGTGAATAAGCGAAAGCTCGTACTTTTCGAGTATCTTTTGACCAACGCGGATAAGCTGTTCGTCGCGTTGTTCAGGAAGATAGAGTTTGTGTTCCAACCAGTCCACTTCTTTTTTGAATCCGTAATTCTCTATAAGCGTCTGGTAATAATCGTAATTATATTGTTCTTCGAAGGTAGGCATCTCTTGGAAACCTTCTACCAAAAGCCCTTCTCTTTCCAGATCCGAATACCCTAAAGGTCCGACTATTTCCGTAATACCGTAAGGTTTTGCCCAATTTACGACTGCGTCGAAAAGCGCGCTAGCAACTTCCTGATCGTTCACGCTGTCGAAACGGGTAAAACGTACTCTTTTTTGTCCCCATTTCTCGTTGGAAGCGCGTTGAATTATTCCTGAAATACGCCCCGCAGTCTTACCGTCCTTTTCGGCGAGGAAGAATATTACGTCGCACATCTCGTTATAGACGTTTGTCGAATATCTTCTTCTCGTCGATAAGTAGAGGCGGATTATATAAATCGTTTCCTTTATACAGCCGAAACGGAAAGTTAAGAAATTCTTTTTTGTCTTTTTTTGTTACAACTTGTTTTACAGATATCATAATTTTACCCCTGTATTTTACAACATAGGCGAGAACAACGAAATGATAGAAGACACCGCCCTTGCCGCCTTGCTCATTTTGAAATTTTCCGAAGTTATTTCGGAAGAAACTTTCAGTATTCCTTCAAAATCCGCTTTCACGTCCTTGATTGCCGGCGCATAGAAAAACGCAGCGCCGCACTCGTAATGGTGTACGAAACTTCTGTAATCGAGATTCGCCGTACCGACGTACGCCGCGCAATCGTCTGACAGCAGCATTTTGGAATGTATAAACCCGGGATTGTATTTATAAATTTTAACGCCGGCTTCCAATAAATGCGGAACTAAAGAACGCGTCATAGCGTAAATGGTTTTTTTATCAGGAATAGCAGGTATTATTATTCTTACGTCTATACCCCGTTGCGCAGCGTTTCTCAGCGCGGTTATAATCGTATAGTCGCAGATGAGATACGGCGTTGAAATGTAGACGTAATTTTTTGCCGCATTGATCAAATTAAGATAATTGTTTTCGCTTATTTGCTCGGAATAATACGGTCTCGGACCGTCTCCGAAAGGATGAACGTAACCACAATCCGAGAAGACTTGATTTTCCGCTTCGAAGTATTTGGGATAATAGGAAAGTTTTTTAGCCGTAGTGTCGAAAAGCATTAAAAACAGCGCGGTGAAATTCGCGACCGCTGCCCCCTGTATCTTTACCGAGGAATCCTTCCAATACCCGAACCTGGTTTTAACGTTGATATATTCGTCGGCAACGTTTGCGCCGCCCGTGTAACAGACTTTACCGTCTATAACCGTTATTTTTCTGTGGTCGCGGTTGTTGTATATGCCCGACAGAATAAACCTGAACGGATTGAATTTATAGCAATTTATGCCGTCTTTTCTGACTTTTTTATAAAAGTTGCTTTTAAGCGTTTTCAAGGAACCTATGTCGTCGTACAACACCCTGACTTCAACGCCTTTAGACGCTTTTTCTTTGAGAATCTTATAAATTTCTTCCCACATCACCCCATTAGCAAGGACGAAATATTCCATAAAAATAAATTTTTCGGCTTTTTCAAGTTCTGAAAGAAGGTCCTTCCAAAACGCTTCACCCGTCGGGAAATAATCGATTTTGCTGTCGCTGTAACCGTGAAGACGCGAAGTGCCGGATATATAGAGAGACGCTCCGGCATATTCTTTTGCGCCGTCCTGATTGCTTTTGGGAAGATATTCGGAAACCCTGGCGTTTACATCGTTCAAAAAACGGATATCGCTTTTTTTTGGTTTAGGGTGCGCCAAAAAGGCGTAGACCATCGCCGCAAAAAAAGGTACTAAAAACGTGAGAATCAGCCAAGGAATCTTAAACTCCGGATATTCCTTTCTATTTAAAATGTAAACCGCTAATATAAAGCCCAGAGCGTAGCTTGCCACTTGTACCGGCCAGAACACCTGCTGCGCAAACGCCAAAGGTAAAAATATAAGTAGAAGCTGTAAAATTAAAAGCGTTACCGTCAGAGCGCCTCTGCCGAAAATTCTTTTTAATAATCGCATATAATATTCCTAAAATAAAAGTATACGCTAAACGCCGAATTTTGTCAAGAAGGTGGATAATTTGACAAAAAATTCCTCAAAACTAATTTTTGTATTCTAAAAATTTTTAATCCATAAATTCCGTCAGAATACCGTTCTGCACGTAAAGGTACTCGTCTTTTATGGCGACCTTTTCGTCCGTTATATCGAGATACTTCTCCGTTTTTTTAAGCGCGGCTTTATAATCGTCTTTGAAATTCGTGCCGAACGCCTTTTCGTATTCTTTTAAATCAAGTCCATCCGTCGTTCTCAAAGCGAGCATTATAAACTCGAAATTATTGTCTTTACCCTCTATTAAAGAAGAATTCGCTTCCGCAGGTCTGTTAAATATTATGTCGTTCATATATTCGTCGATGGAATAGGTATTCGTAAACCTTCGCCCGTCGATAAAAGACGCCGCCGCTACGCCCAGCCCTATATATTCGCCTCTTTTCCAGTAGTTTAAGTTGTGCTTGGATCTATAGCCGGGAATAGCGAAGTTGCTGACCTCGTATCGATAGTACCCCTTTTCTTTGAGGTAAAAACGCACTTCGTCGTAAATATCCGCCACTTCGTCGTCGGAAGGAAGTTCGCCGTTCAAATAATCGGTATAAATAGGCGTACCGGGCTCAACCGTTAAAGCGTATACGGAAATATGTTTAACGCCGCCGGCAATGGCAAGATCTACCGTTCTTTTTACCTCATCCGCAGTCTGTCCGGCTAAACCTATAAGTATATCGGCGCTTACGTTTTCGCCTTTAAGAAGTTTACAGGTGTTCAGAAAGTCTTTTGCAGTATGTATTCTGTTAAGTCTTTTAAGCTGATCGTCATAACCGGTCTGAAGCCCTATCGAAAACCGGTTTACGCCGTTTTCCTTATAAATCTTTATCTTTTCCGGGTCTACCGTTCCGGGATTGAGTTCTATGGTTATTTCCGGATTTTCGGAAAGCGTAAAAAATTTTCTTATTTGTTTTAATTCTCCGGCAATAAATTTAGCCGGAGCAATAGACGGCGTTCCTCCGCCGAAATAGACGGTATCGAACGTCTTATCTTTAAGCTGTCTGCCACGCCCCTCTGTCTCGCGGTACAAACACGCAAAATAACTTTCAAGTTTTCCTATCTCTTTCGGAAAAGAAGCAAAATCGCAATATGTACATTTGCTTTTGCAAAAAGGTATATGAACGTATATCCCTGCCATAAAAACTCCGTAAAATTTTCGTACGATATAATTTTACGACCGATGACCGATAAAGTCAACAAAATCGGCGGCTAAAGTATTAACCATATTCGGTTTAAATATAACTCTGCGAGACGTAACGCACGTTTTTACCGTTTGCTTACGGTAATTTTGCAATACGGCTAAAATAAAGCAAAACTTAAGGGCTCGGAAATAATTCCGAGCCCTTAAAATTGTAACGGTTATTATTCTTTTCCGGCAAGTTTCTTGTAGCCTGCAAGTCTTTCTTTAGCCGATTCTTCGGTCTTATTGAAGAGTTCCGTAGCGACCTCCTGACCCTGAGTTTTGACCAGCGAAGCGTATCTCGTTTCGCCTGCAAGGAACGCCTGATAATCGCCCGTGGGATCTTTGCTGTCCAAAGTGAACACGTCTCCTTCGGGGTTATACCTATACAGCTGCCAGTATCCGCAATCGACCGCAGCCTTTTCTTCAAGTTGAGACTTGGTCATATTGATACCGTGGTTGATACAAGGCGCATAGCAGATTATAAGCGAAGGTCCGTGATACGCTTCGGCTTCCGACAGCGCTTTCAGAAGTTGCGCAGGGTTAGAGCCCATAGCGCACTGAGCAACGTAAACGTAGCCGTAAGACTTAGCGATCATGCCGAGGTCTTTCTTTTTGACTCTCTTACCTGCGGAAGCGAATTTAGCGACAGCGCCGATATTGGTGGATTTACTTGCCTGTCCGCCGGTGTTGGAATAAACTTCGGTATCGAGGACTAAAACGTTAACGTCTTCGCCGCTCGCGAGAACGTGATCGAGTCCGCCGTAGCCTATATCGTATGCCCAACCGTCGCCGCCGAATATCCATACGGATTTCTTTGAGAGACAGTCTTTATTTTCTATAATATCCTTAGCTTCTTTAACTTTGGAACTTTCAGCGATTTCAAGAAGTTTAGCGGAAGCCTTTTTGCTGGCTTCTCTGTCGTCGAACGCCGCTATCCATTCGTCAGCCGCTTCTTTTGCCGAGGGGTCGGCGGCGGCAAACGCGATTACCTTATCCTTTAACGCGTTTCTGCGCGTAGAATAAGCAAGATTCATACCGTAGCCGAATTCCGCGTTGTCCTCGAAGAGAGAGTTTGCCCAAGCAGGACCTTTGCCCTCTTTGTTGGTGGTATAAGGACACGTCGGAGAAGAACCGCCGTAAATGGATGAACAACCGGTAGCGTTAGCGATGACCATATCTTCGCCGAAGAGTTGAGTAACGACTTTGACGTAAGGCGTTTCGCCGCAACCTGCGCAAGCGCCGGAGAACTCGAAAAGCGGAGTGCAGAACTGACAACCTTTGACGGTTTCCTTCTTGAATTTCGAAGTGTCGACGGCAGGAAGATCCACCGCGTACTCCCAATTTTTGTCTTCGCCTTTAGCGAGCGATTCCGCAAGCGGAATCATCTTGATAGCGCCGCCGTCTTTAACGGGGCAAACAGTAGCGCAGACGCCGCATCCCATACAGTCTAACGGAGATACCTGCATCTTATATTCGTAACCGGGGATACCGATAGCCGGCTTACCGTTAAGAGTTTCCGGCTTGCTTTCGCCGTTCTTTATAAGAGCCGGTCTTAAGCAGGCGTGCGGACATACGAAAGAACAGGTGCCGCATTGAATACATTTGTCGATAATAATTTCGGGAACGGTAACGGCAACGCCGCGCTTTTCGAACTTGGTCGTACCGGTAGGTACGGAACCGTCGGCGCTGAACTGTGAAGATTTGAGTTTATCGCCCTGAAGATAAAGTATAGGTTTAATAATTTCCTGATAATATTTATCGGCGTGTCCCTCGACCATAGAAGCGCCCGTCGTAGCGTTTTTCCAGCTTTCGGGAACTTCGATTTTAATGAGGTTGTCGCCTGCGGCGGAATCGATTGCGTCGTAGTTCATCTGAACGACTGCGTCGCCCTTTCTTGCGAAAGACTTTTTAGCCATATATTTCATATATTCAACGGCTTTGTCGTAAGGCATAATCTGGGGATTAACGCGGAAGAAGGCAGACTGCAAAATGGTGTTGGTTCTGCCCTTGAGTCCTAAACCTGCGGCAATCTTAATTGCGTCTATAACGTAAAGATTGATATGTTTTTCGGCAATATCTTTCTTAACTTTTGCCGGCAAGAATTCTTCGAGAGAATCTACGTCCGTAGCGGAAGTATTGATAAGGAAAGTGCCGCCTTCTTTGATATCGCTGGTCATATCGTAACGGGTAATATAAGAAGGATTGGAACATTGTACGAAGTCCGCGGAATCGATAAGATATTCAGACTGGATAGGCGTATCGCCGAATCTTAAGTGAGAAACGGTAATTCCTCCGGATTTTTTGGAATCGTAGAAGAAATACGCCTGCGCATGCTTATCGGTATGGTCGCCTATTATCTTGATTGAGTTTTTATTAGCGCCGACGGTACCGTCCGAACCTAACCCGTAGAACTTACAGGAAGTGGACCCTGCCGGAGCGGCGTCGAACTTCTCGGAGAAATCGAGAGAAGAATTGGTAACGTCTTCGTAAATACCGATGGTGAAATGGTTTTTGGGATCAGCGCTTTCCAAATTCTTATAAACCGCAAGAACCATAGAAGGCGTGAATTCTTTGCTGCCGAGTCCGTATCTGCCGCCTACGACTTTAACGCCGGTAACGCCGCTTTCAAACAGCGCGGAGCAAACGTCTAAGTACAAAGGCTCGCCGAGAGAACCGGGTTCTTTGGTTCTGTCTAAAACAGCGATCTTTTTAACGGTTTTGGGAAGAGCTTTTACGAACGCTTCCTGATAGAAAGGTCTGTAAAGACGAACCTTAACGAGTCCGTACTTTTTGCCCATAGAATTAAGTTTATTGATAGATTCTTCCACCGTTTCGCAGCCGGAACCCATAGCGACTATAACGTATTCCGCGTCGGGAGCGCCCACATAATCGAAGAGGTGATAATTTCTGCCGCATTTTTTGCTTACGACGTCCATCATGTTCTGAACGATGCCGGGAACGGCTTTATAATAACCGTTAGCGGTTTCCCTGTTCTGGAAGTAGGTATCGCCGTTCTGCGCGGTGCCTTTCTGGATAGGATGTTCAGGGTTTAACGAACGGGATTTGAAATCTTTAATATCGGCGTCGAGCCCGACCTCGTCGCAAATAGCGCGAATCTCGGCATAATTGTCGGCTTCGTCCCACACGTCGATTTTAGCGACTTCGTGGCTGGTTCTGAATCCGTCGAAGAAATTGATGAACGGAACTCTGGATTTAAGCGTAGAAAGGTGCGCGACCAAAGCGAGGTCCATAACTTCCTGAACGGAGCCGTCGCATAACATGGCAAAACCTGTCTGACGACAAGCCATAACATCCGCGTGATCGCCGAAAATATTAAGCGAGTGTGCGGCGAGCGCCCTTGCGGAAACGTGCATAACCATAGGCATAAGTTCGCCGGATATTTTGTACATATTCGGAATCATTAAGAGTAAGCCTTGAGAAGCGGTATAAGTAGTAGTCAAAGCGCCGGCGCAAAGACTGCCGTGAACGGCGCCTGCCGCACCGCCTTCGGACTGCATTTCCGCAACGCGGATTTTTTGTCCCCACATATTGGTTCTGCCGGCGGTAGACCATTCGTCCGCGACTTCCGCCATAGGCGAAGACGGAGTTATCGGGTAGATAGCCGCAACTTCGGAAAAGGCATAAGCAACGTGGCTGGCGGCTGTATTGCCGTCGATAGTCAACTTTTTCATTATATAAAAACCTCCAAAAATTGTTCGCGGAAACACCGCGGACAATTCAACTTTTATATTATAAACCCAATAATTAAAATAGTCAATCGTGTAAAATGAATTTTACCGAAAATAATAACTTTCCGTTCCGCAAATTCTTTGCGGAACGGAAAGTTTTGTTAAATTTGTACGTTTAAGCGTTTAAGTTTTACTGAGTTTACAGTCTATCGCGCGGCTAACGGCATAAAAAAGCCTTGCCGAGAAAACTCCACGGCAAGGCTTTTTTAAATTTGCTTTAATTACTCTGCTACGACGGTAGCGCCTGCTTCTTTGAAGCGCGCGATCATCTTGTCAGCTTCTTCTTTG
>CAJOMM010000032.1 GCA_905235765.1 uncultured Clostridia bacterium | reverse complement strand
AATTTGTCTTCGGTCGGGTGCGGATAGAGGGAAATAACTCAACCTTTCTATCACGTTTCTGACGTGAGAGAAATCCGGTCGCATAGTCGGTTTATCCGGTGGAACGGAAATCTTGGGGCTATCCGGTTCACGAAACTGCCCTTGCATAGATTCCTCGCGGAAAGGTCTCTGTATAGATTGCGCGGATTCCTCGCGGAAAGGTCTCTGCGTGGATTGCATAGATTCTTCGCGAAGTTTTTGTTCCGCTTCTTTTACTAATTCGATTGGGGAATAAGCCTCTCTTTTTTTGTCGCCGCGCGTTTTGGTTTTCTTCTGAAAGGCACGGCAAACGCAAAAAGCGTTAACCCCAAAAATGCGCTGACGAGATAATAATGCGATCCCGAAAGCGAGCAGTAAAACCCGTCGAGGGCGGTTATTGCCAAAGCCAAAAATAAAAACCAGGACTTCTGCGAAAAGGTGTATACGCGCTTAAAAGCCGTAACGAGAAGGTTAATAATTCCGAAAAATAAGATAAATGCGAACGACGAGAGCATAAACCAAGATTCGTCTAAAGTTGCGAAAAAATCAAAAAAATCATAAAATAAATTTTTCATAGCAAGTAAACTATTCCACTTTTTCGCAAGAAAAATACGCGTTATTTTGAAAAATTTCGGCTTATTTTCCCGAATATACCGTTACTGTTTCGCCGGTAAAGATATTGAACAAAGAAGTTTTGTTTACTTTTATATTCAAAGCCTTCTCTACCGCGTACGAATACAGAAAAAGTTGTTTTTTATATTTTTCTTTAAGTTCGTTAGCGGCGAGAGAGGAATACTTATAATCGATTATTTCCGCGCCGTTTTGGTCGATTGCGAGGAGGTCTATAACGCCCTGTAAAAGAACAGGTTCCTCGCTGTCTGTCGGAAACACCATTTTCGCCGGAACGTTTACGGTAAATTCCTGTTCCCTATAGCACGTTTTGTTTTTTAATTCGTCGAACGCGCCGCCGCGCAATGCGGCTTTAAGCCGTTCGGAATTTACTAAGCCTAAGTCTTCTTCGGAGAGCGTGCCTGAGGATAACATTTCCCGTATCTGTTCGTCGAAAGAATCGAGCCTTAAAAAGTCGTAAAATTGCAGGATTTTATGCGCCGCTATACCTTTTTCTTTGTCCGTTGAGTCGTCTTTGAAAACTGTATGAGTCGGATAATAATCGGGATAACTTTCTTTAAGCGCGGCGGTAACGCTGTTTTTAAGAGGGATAAGCGTTTCTTGTTTAAAAGGATATACGGTGGCGAAACGTTTTTTCATCTCCTCGGTTTTTTCTTTTTCTTCTTCTGCCAGTATCACTTTTCTTTTTTGGCGTTTAAATTCGGTGAGTATAAGATCTTCGGGCGAGTGGTATTCCGTTGCAAAACCGTTCGGAATAAAGTCCGAAAATCTTTCGGCTTGGGAAAAAGTTTCGTCTCTGTCCTTTAACGTTCCTTCGAAAGTGAGGTGTAGAGAATATTTGGCGCGCGTCGTCGCGACGTAAAAGAGGCGCATTTCCTCGGTAGTCCGTTTTTTGCGCATTTTGAGTTTAAGAAGTCCGCGTAAAGGCGTTTCCGAAAAAGTTTTTTCCGCGTCGTCGTAAAATTCGGGGAGTAGACCTTGATCGCGGTCGATAATGACGGGAGGCGTTTCGTCCTTTTTATAGAAGGGTTTTTCCAAGCCGCAGATAATGACTACCGGAAACTCCAGACCTTTCGACGAGTGCATTGTCAGAATCTTTACGGAATCTTCGTTTCCGCCGGGCGAAAGCTTAAAAGATTCGGCGGAGTTTTCCGTTTTTTTCAGAAATTCCGAAACGGTGAGCGTTTTTCCGCCGCTTTCCGTCTCCGCTAAAAACTTGTATAGTCTTTTCAGTTTTTGGTCGCCGTCGTCCTCGCAAAGCAAAAAGTTTTCATAGCCGCTTTTATCTATGACGTCGTACAATATTCCCTTTGCGCCCTTAAAATCGGCAAGGATGCGGTACTCGTCCGTCTTTTTTTTGAATTCGGAAAATTTCGCGTACGTCGGCGAATTTTCGTTATTTAAGCAGTATAAGAACACGTCGCAGAAATTGCGCGGTTTTTGGCGTTCGTCCTCGCAGTAGGACGCCGCGGAAAACAGTTCTTCTTCGGTAAACCCGAAAAGCGGCGAGAGCATAGTGTTTATAAGCGCAAAATCGTCTAAAAAGCAATCTATAAGTTTCAAAAACCATATCAGCGTTTGTATTTCGGGAAATTCGCAGACGTTCACGCTGACTTCGCTTTCAACGGGAATACCTCTCCTATAAAGTCCGTCGACTAAATTTTTTACGTATTCGGTGTCCTTGCTTCTCGAAAGAATAGCCACGTCCTTAAACTGCACGGGCTTAAACGTTTTTTCTTTTGCGTCGTAGAAGGAAGAATTTGTTTCGTCGATAATTATTCTCGCTACCAGCGAAGAAATGGGTGAAATTTCTTTTTCTTCGACAGCCTTTGCTTCTTTAATAAGGTCATAAATTCTCGGGCTTTCAGTTCCTTTTTCCTTTTTTTCTTTACTCAGAACGTGAAGGACGGCGTTGCCTTTGGCATTTTCCGGGTAAACGCCGCCGAAAGAAAGCCGAGCCTGTTTTTTATAGTCGATACCGCCTATTTTTTCCGTGTAACAGTAATCGAATATTTCGTTCACCGCGTTTATGACCTTTTCTGACGAGCGGAAATTGAAATTCAGATCCACGACGTTTCCGCCGTCGGTTTTGTAGGCGTTGCGTTTTTGTATAAAATATTCCGGTCGGCAGCCGCGGAAACCGTAAATGCTTTGTTTTACGTCTCCGACCATAAACAGTTTTCCGTCCGTTAAGAGCGACAGAATTTTTTCCTGCAAGGGGTTAACGTCCTGATATTCGTCTACAAACGCGTACTTGTATTTTTCTTTTAACTCGTTTAATACGTCGGGGAACCCGAGCGCAACGAGGGTGTATCTTTGCAGGTCTCCGAAGTCTAAAGAGTTTTCTTCTTTTTTTGCGGTTTCGTACGATTCGGCGAACGCTTTGACAATGGCTACGATGGATTTTGCGTGAAGGTAAATAGAGGCGCAGGCTTTTTCGTCCGAAGATTTAAGGCTTATATGTTCCGACACTTCGGAAATCATAGCCTTGAATTCCGAATTGGCGGACTGAACTTTTGCTTTAAGGTCTTTTAAGTTTTGCGTTATCGCTGCGCCGCCGAAGTTGGTGTTTCTCAGCGAATAGTCTTTTAAGTCGTTAAAGGAATAGACGTCTTTTTTGTAAACAGTTGAAAGCCCTTTGCGGAAATTTTCACAAAACTCTTTGCCCTTTTCAACGCCCGAAGAAGAAAATTCTTTTTCGGCTTCGGTTAAAACAGAGTAGAAACCGTCTATTTTTTCGCCGAGCATATCCGAATATTCTTTAATGGCGCCCGGAAAAGCGTCAGGAGACAACGTGGTTTCAAAAAGGTTCAGGAAAGCATCGGGGTCTGTTTCTTCGCGCGACACTTCGTATACGGATAGAATAAGTTTTTTCAGTTCGTCCGTTCCGCGCCTTTTCAGGTGCCTTTTGCAAAGCAATAAAAAGTCCGGATTTTTTTCGTCGAAAAGTTTTTTGAAAACTTCGTCAAGGCATTGTTTTTTAAGCGCAGCCGCCTCCGTTTCGTCTATAATCTTAAAGTCGGGCGAAACGCCTGCCGCAAAAAAATATATCCTTAAAAGTTTGGCGCAGAAAGAGTGTATGGTGCATACGTCTGCCGTCTGACAATCCGCGAGCGCTTTTTCGGAAAGGCGATCGCCTTTTGCCGCCCTTTCCGCAAGCGATTCGCGCAGTTTATCTTTCATATCGCGCGCGGCGGCTTCCGTAAACGTAGAAGCGAATATTTGCGACATTTCGGCTTTTCCCTCTGAAATAAGGCGCAAAATCCTTTCTATCATGACCATCGTTTTTCCGCTTCCTGCCGAAGCGGAAACGAGAATATTTCCTTCGTCGTGGTTAATGGCGAGCAGTTGTTCTTCTTTGAGGGTTCTATTCATCGCTGTTACCTTCCTCGTAAGCTTTAACGCTTTCGATAACGTATGCCTCTCCTACAGAAGAGGGTTTTCTTTCGCCGTCGTGAATTTTTCCGCATACTGCGGAAAAATTGCAATATTTGCACGCGTCTTTAAGCGGAGACGGGACGATTATTCCTTCGAGCATCTGTTTTGCCGCGTTATCCGAGAGGATAAGCGCATACTTTTTCAAGAGTTCGAAATCCTCAAAAGAGGTGAGATTTTTAATTCCCTTTTCGGTTTTTTCTACGGGAATAAACTCGCTTTTGTCGCAGGTTTTAAGGTTTTCGTCCGAAAGACAGGCGGAATTTTCGTCGCCTACGGTTTTTCCTGAAGCGAGCGTCGCTTTTTCTGTTTTATCCGATTGGTATTCGTCCTTTATTTTAACGTAATATGCGCCGACGGTCTTTTTGTCGGTTACGGCAGCAGAATACAGATAAAGCTGTAATTTTTCACCTGTGAACAGCGCCGAAACGCTGTCGTCCGTCGCCCCCGTTTTATAATCGATAATCCTGCAATCGTTCCCCGAAACGTCGATTCTGTCGATAACGCCGGAGAGGTTTACTCTTCCGTTTAAAAGTTTTACGGGCGGAAAGGTCGCGCCGTTTTCTCCGAACTTTACTTCCAAAAGCCCTTTGCCGGTGGAAAACCCCGAACTTTTTAGCCAGCGGTAGGTTTTAAACGCGTACGTTTTACACTCTTCCCGTATGTTTTGCACGGAAAAGGCGCTTTCGCCGGAAAACTCGTATTTTTTGAACCTTTCTTCGCTTAAAACCTTTGACGATTCACAGTCGAATATTTCAAAAAATTTTGTTTCGGACTCCATTTCCGCGTATCTTTCGAACACGTTTTTAAATATTTCGTGCGCCAGAATGCCCGTGTTAAGTACGTCGGGCGAACCCTGTTCTCTTTCCTTAGCGTGAAGTATCCGTTCTGCGAAAGCACGGTAAGGGCAACGGTAGTAACTTTCTATTTGTGTGGGGGAAGTTACGCCGCGGAGGAGTTTTTCGCTGCCAGAAAGTTTGAACTTTATCTCTTTATCGGCGTGTTTCACTACGTTTTCGGCGGCGGAAGATCTCGTCGCGCGGTAAAACCCGGACGCGTCGGAAAAATCCGCGGTTTCTCCGCCTACGAATTTTCCGCAGTCCAAAGCGAAGTTTTTAAGCCCCTGTTTTTCGGTAAGGTATCTGTTTTTAAGGTTTACCTCTTTGACGGTGAAAAGCGCTTCCGCGCAGCCAAATATTTCGCTTTTGCCGTTCGCTTTTCCCGAAAGCCCCGAAATAGGGTAACTAAGGTATAATGTTTCTCTAAACGCGGCGACGCCGAGCGCCGCCTCTTCTTTCAGCCTATGATTTACCACTCTGATTTTCGGTTCTAACAGAACCTTGATTTCGGATAGGGCGTTTATATCCGAGTCGGAAAGCAGCGCTACGTCTTCTTTAGCGCCGGGAACGTCGGCTGTAAGCCCCATAACGAATAACCTTTTCGCCTGAAATACGGACGCCTGCCGAAATCCGCCTACGAAAACCGCGTCGTTGTATTGCGGTATTATTGATAGTTCGAGGGCGGAAACTCCGCTCGAAAAAAGCGATTTAAATTCGGACGGAGTGAGGTTTTTACCGGAAATAAGTTCTATCTCTTTTATCACGTTTTTAACGGAGTCGAGAATCTGGGCGTTTACGGCGGCTTCTTCAAGCGCACCCAGCGATTGAAGAAGAGCGCAGTCGCGTTTGGTTTTTTCGTCCGCGTTTACCTTTTCCAAAAGCCCGAAAACGTCGAAATTTCCGATAAGCGAGAGAATTTTTTTTCTGAAGTTTTCAAACTCAGAGAGTTCTTCGCTCGAATTTGCCGTAAGCGTTAAAGGCGATTTAAGCCGTTCGTACGAAATGTTATATTTATAAAGGTAGTTATAAAACCTGTCGGTAAGGTCTTTATTTTCTTCCACGAACCGATTTTTGAAAAAATTCGCGAACGCGCTTAACGACAGACCTTTTATATAAAGGTCGACGTAGGCGTACACGAGAGATATGACGGGGTAGTTTTCCGGTTTTTTCTTTTCGTCGAGAAAATACGGAACGTCTAAAAGCCCGAACGCTTTTTTTACGGCGTCTTTATAGGTTTCGGGGTCGGGGATTACCACCGTGAAATCCCGATAACGCAGAGAGCCTTTGTCCACCGTTTGTCTAATTAATTCCGCCACACGTTCGGCTTCCGCAAAAACGTTTTGCGCAGAAAAAGAGAAAATTTTGTCGGTTTCCGTTTTCTTCGCGGAAGAAAGCGTGGGGCGGAACAGTTCGTTTACAAGAATCTGCCCTTCGGGGCAATACCCTCCGGAAATTTTTTCCGTTTCCGCTTTGACGCCCAAAGAGTTGCAGATATCTATAAAAACCGCGGCGTTTTCGTTGACGAAGGCAAATTCGTTTTCTCCCTCCACCAAAAACGCGGTAACGCTTTTTGCGACAGATACGAGAGATTTAATCGCGCTTTTTATCTGCCCCGTGAACGACGAAAACCCGAAAATATAAACGTCGGCAGTTTTAAGGCTTTCGTCCCCTTCTATTATTTCCGGAAGGTAAGAAAGCACGGCACTTTGGTCGGTAAAGCCGTTTTCTTTAAGCCGTTCTTCGTAACGGGAAAAGACCTCGCCTACGTCCGTGAGTTTGTTTTTCAGTATTCCTTCGGTGTTTTCCGCGGCGAAAAGAATATCTTCCGGCGTGATTTTCGCGCTTTTCAGTTGAGATATAAGTTCGAAAAGCGAGGGCTCAAGATTTTTTTTGCTTCTGTTAAAGCATTTTAAGTTTGCGCTTTCCAGAATTTTCTTGACGACCATAGCCGAACCTTCTGCCGTTAAAAGCCCGTTTATATCTTTATGTTTACGCAAAAATTTTCCGAAAGAGCAAACGGTCGTGTTAAACGAGCCGTTAAACGCGTTACAAACGGCGCGTTCAACGGATAAGGTAAGTTTTTCCTCGCAGAATATAATGTTTTTTTGGGATAACGAATTGGTGTTTCCGTCTAGCGACTCTATAAGTTTAGCAAACAGTCCGAAACGGGAATCCGCCGTAATTAGTTTCGCTCGCATATATCAAGTATAACATATATTAGGTTGGTTTTTTTGTCATTAAGTTTTACAAATTTTTTCTTTTATGTTAAAATTACTTTGATAATACGCAAAAAAGAGGGGCTTATGAAAAAACTGTTTGCTATTTTTTCCTCCTTTATAATGATTTTTTCCGCAATGTTTTTATACGCATGCGGCTGTTCTTCAACCGTGATGCTGACCTTTAACAACAATTTCGCCGAAGGAAAAGAAGTTTCGGGCGGTTATAAAGAAACGCTTACCTATTCCGTGGATTACGTTAAAGACGAACCCGGCTATAAAACGGACGAAAAAATATTTAACGGAGAAGTTATAAAAATAGAATACGAAACGGGAACCGCCGTAACCACTCTGGAAGTTTTGAACTCTTTTCCGAGCGCTATAAAAAGCGATCTTGACGAGCTTATGGGCGAGTCGGGGGTGAAAGTTTATAAATACACAAACAGTTTAAGAATTCCGATAACTATCACGTTAGACGGTTCGGAAACCGAAAAGGTTGATACCGAAGCTTACTTCTTCTCGTCAAATTTATCTTTTTCGCCTATATATTCCCGGGAAAATTCCGAATATTTCATAGTTGCGGCAGGAAGTTCTTCGGCTAATGCTACAAGGTTAAAAACCAGCGTCGAGACCAAATATAGCAGAAAAGATTACACAGTTTCGGTAAACAGCAAATATTTCGACATCGGCGAAGAAGTTACCGAATTTTCGGGACAGCCGAACGTTCAGACGTACAATTACGATTTCCGTACCGCCGTGGATAACGCCCAATTAGGGTTTATTACGAGGGGGCTTACCGTCGACGAAAAAAACGGCGCGACGGTACCCGTAATTTCTTTCAGATACCAAAAGCCGCAAACGCTGTCTTTTTCCACGAGTTCCTCGTCGATAACGCTTTTCAATTTAAAGTACAACGGCAAAGAATACGATAGGGTTACGTTTAACTACAACGAAATAAGTTACAGAATAAATTCTTTTAACGCTTCCGGAACGCCGCAGAAAATTTGTGTGCAGACCAAGGCGACGGACGATATAAAAAACCTTGCGCTTCCCGTTATGTATATCGAACCTTTGCAA
>CAJOMM010000031.1:7270-8349 GCA_905235765.1 uncultured Clostridia bacterium | reverse complement strand
GAAGATCCTTACGCGGAATACTATCTTGTCGATTTTGAAAGACTTATAGACCGCGCCGCGACTTTTATGCTTTACGTTACTATTGCGCTTATCGTGGGGCTTTTGATAGCCTGGGCTATAGTTTATCATAAAAACAACCGCCAAACGCCGTCCGTTTTCAAAAACATTGCGGTAGGAATCGCGATTGGTTATTCTTTATGCGTTATATTCTTAATCGGATACCTGAATATCGTTTATTCTATAATTGATGAAAAGATAACGACGAATTTCTGGATAATTTTAGGGCTTTTCGGCTTCCTTCTCGTAGCGACGATAGTCTCCGTTGTACTTAAAGCCAAAAACAGCAAATTTTTCAAGCCGTTTTTAATCGTTGTCGGCGTGTTGGCGCTTGCCGCGTTAATAGTTATGCTTGTGTTAATCCCCGCCAAAAAAGCAAAGTACGAACCTTTAAGTCTTTACGGAATGTATATTATAAGCGCGATACTCGTTGCCGTCATCGCCGCGCTTACGTTTATTTTTGACAGAACCAAACAAAACGAAGGTGCAAAAAGCCTTGCTTACGCCAGCGTTTGCATCGCACTTTCCTATGCGCTTTCCTTTGTCAAATTCTTTACTCTCGGCCCGAACGGCGGCTCTATCACGTTTGCGAGTTTGTTGCCGCTTATGATTTTTGCGTATAAATTCGGGCCGAAAAAAGGCGTTGTCGCAGGCATGATATACGGGCTTTTGCAATTTATTCAGTCTCCGCAATTCTATCAGCCGATGCAGGTGCTGTTAGATTATCCCATAGCGTTCGGCGCGATAGGTCTTACGGGACTTTTCAAAAACTCAAAACTTTTGAAAAACGAATTTGTGAAATTCTTTTTGGGCGCGTTACTCGCGGTGTTCTTGCGCTATGCGGCGCACGTTATAAGCGGCTACTACGTTTTCTCTTCCTGGGCGTGGGAAGGTTACGGACCTCTCGCTTATAGTATGGTCTACAATTTGTTCTGCTTTGTTGACTTGGCGATTGTTTTGGTTCCGGCTGCCGCAATCTTCGGAAACAAAACGCTTTCAAAAAAATTGTTCTATTGATTTCT
>CAJOMM010000031.1:0-7262 GCA_905235765.1 uncultured Clostridia bacterium | reverse complement strand
ACCGTTTTTTCAAAGCGCCGTAAAATCTGTAATTTCAGATTTTACGGCGCTTTATTATTAATGTTTAATAAGCGTTTAATATTTGTCGGTAGATTGCCGCGTGCGAGTAAAATAAGCGCGGCGGTCTACTTTAACTTTTTTATATTATGCCGTTTCCGTTGCCTCCGTTAATGCCGTTTACATCCGAAGCGTTGCCGGCGGAAAAATTATCCGTTATCGGAATATTCAGCGTTCCCTTTTCGCGTTCCGATTCAAAAAGTCTTTCTTCAGCCGCTTTTAAGCGGTCGTATTCGGTTTTGGTGATAGTAACGTATTCCTCGCCGTTCGCTTTCACGATATTCTCGTCGTGCAAAACGTTTTTCTGTTTAACCTTTAGCACGACGTACAACGTTATAGCGATTATTATGGCCGCAAGAAATATTTGCCAAAAATTTATCAATACCAAATTTCCTAAAATAGTGAACGCAAGCGTGGTTTCTATATATGCGAAAAAGATATATAAAAAAATCTGAATTAAAAGCAGTTTGCTTCCTAACGCGATATAGTTCGATATCACGAGATTCATAAATATCGAAACCATAGACAATATTACAAGCGTATAAATATACGGCGTATAAACCGAGCCCAGTTTATCCCCTAACCATATCAAAACGATATACAAAACGGCGCATACAAAGATAGCTATCGCAGAAGCCGTTCCCACTTTGTTTCCCTTTGCTATCGCGTTTACGGAATTAAGAAAAAACAGTCCGGATATAAACGCCGTAAGAAGCGTCAGCAATAAGTTGCCGACGATATTCGAGCCCTTTATCAAATTGAACAACAACAAAAGCCCTATCGCCGCGCTTAAAATCACGCAAACGAGAATTTCCGCAGACACGACTTTTACAAGTTTTCTTTTATCTCTATAGTTTACTGCCATATTTCACCTCTTTTTATTTATTCCCGAATTGTGTCGATATTATTCATAATTTACGTCAGGCTGAAATCTTTGTCGACGATTATGGCGATTTTATAGTCCGGATACTTTGCGTTTATTTTCTCGCACACTTCTCTGTAAATCTCGTCCGGTTTTTCCGTTTCAAAAGAAATTATGATATCTATGCTAATGGTTTTAGCGGTTTCGTCGACGTAAAACCCGTGCGTTTGAAGAATATCCGGATATTCCGAAGTGATTTTGTCAATCGTCTCTTTAATCTCTTTTTCTTTTTCGTTCTCTGAATTTCTGGCGTAAATTCCGACCGTCATAACGGTATTGTACTTTTCGTAACACATAAACGCTATCTCTCTTTCGAGTTTCTGAATTTCCTTTGCGGTAAGGCAATCGTCCACTTCCACGTGCACGCTCGCGATGTTTCTGTCCGCGCCGTAGTTATGTATTATGAGATCGTATACCCCGAACACTTTGGGGTTTTGGGAAATGTCTTTAATCATTTCGGCAGTAAACTCCGTCTCCGTGCGTTCGCCGATAATTTTAGACGCCGATTCTCTGAAAACGTCTATCGAAGATTTGATTATAAGAATACCTATCACCGCGCCTATGTAACCTTCGAGATGCAATTGGAAAAAATATGAAATCGCCGCTCCGACAAGCGTTCCTAAAGATAAAAGGGAATCTAAAAGCGCGTCTATACCGCTTGCTTTAAGCGAATCGCTTTTTACCTTTTCGCCTTTGTATCGGAAATACAAGCCTAACCCTATTTTGACGAGAATCGCCACACCTATTATTATAAACGAGTAAAGATTATAAGTCGGCGACTCTCCGTTAAATAAGCTTGAAACCGATTCGTATATAGCCATAAAGCCGGCAATAAAAATAACCACGCCTATAAGCGAAGCCGCCACGAATTCCACCCTGCCGTGTCCGTACGGGTGTTTCCTGTCCGGCTTTTTGCCGGAAAGTTTCGCGCCGACTATCGTTATTATACTGCTTAAAGCGTCGGTCAGGTTGTTTACGGCGTCGGAAATAATACTTATAGATCCCGAAACGAAACCGACTATCGCTTTACCTATTACGAGCAGCACGTTGCCAATAATTCCTATCGCGCTGGTTTTTACTATCTCTTTTTCTCTATTCATTATCTTATAAAACCCGTATTATAAAATTGCCCCTTAAAAAGGGGCAAACTTTTAATTTTTCTTTTCGTCGTTTTCAAGCGTCGCTTTTAAGCTTGCCAGCAATCCTGAAACGTTCTGAATCTCGCTCGGCACGATTATTTTGGTCGAATTGCCGTCCGCCATTATCTTCAACGCCTCGTAACCTTTGAGCGTCAGATACGCGGCGTTAGGATTTGCATCGTTTATCATCTTTATCGCCGTCGCCGTCGCTTCCGCTTCGGCGATGACCGCCGCCTTTTTCGCTTCCGCGCGAAGTATCGTCGCTTCTTTTTCGCCTTCCGCTACCAAAATATTGCTGCGCTTTTCGCCTTCTGCCCGAAGTATCGATTCGCGGCGTTCCCTTTCCGCTCGCATCTGCTTTTCCATTGCCTGCTGTATGTCTTTCGGGGGAAGAATATTTTTAAGTTCTACTCTGTTTATCTTTATTCCCCAAGGATCCGTCGCTTCGTCCAGAATCATACGCATCTTGCTGTTTACCGTGTCGCGAGAAGTCAAGGTTCCGTCAAGTTCCAACTCGCCGACGAGGTTCCTTAATGTCGTCGCGGTCAGGTTTTCTATCGCGCGTATCGGATTCTCCACGCCGTAGGTAAACAGTTTCGCGTCCGTTACCTGATAGTAGACTACCGTGTCTATCTGCATCGTTACGTTATCTTTCGTTATAACCGGCTGCGGCGCAAAATCCGCCACTCTTTCTTTCAACGATATGGGTCCGCCTACGCTTCTGTCCACCAACGGCAAAATAAAATGTACTCCCGTGTTTAAGAGTTTATGAAATTTGCCGAGCCTTTCCACTACCACCGCAGTAGATTGTCTTACTATCTTTATTGATGATATAAGAATTATAAACACCAATACGCCTAAAACTATCAATACAACTAACCAAGGTTCCATTATTTAATCTCCTCCACAATATATTTATTGCCTTTTAAGGCTTTTATTTTCACTATAGTGCCTTCTTTGATTTCCGCGTCGTCGTTTACGGCTACCGCCGACCACACGACGTCGCCCACCTTTATCGTTCCGGGCTGATTGAAAGATATAGGCGTCAGAAGTTTAAACTCTTTTCCGAGTACCGATTCCGCGTTGGTCTTTTCCGTTCTTTTGTTGAGTTTTTCTATTGCAAGTTTTCTGAACGCTAAAAGCAGTACCAACGACACGACGAAAAACGCCGGAACGTGAATATACCAATCAATTCCCACGCCCGAAAGTATCATCGAAACGATTCCGCCCCCGATAAACCAGATGGAAACGAATTCGCTGGTAACGAATTCTACAACGAGTGCCAGAACTGTAACCGCCAGCCAAATATAAACCCACATAAAATTTCTCCTTAAAAATTTCCCGAAATCTTAGATCGTAGCGAGAGACGCTCTTTTTCGTAATTTTCTACCGTGTCGGACGAAAAACAACCGCATTTGCCGTTGCCTCCTTTACTTTCCGGCACCACCAAATCAAAAGCGCTCGTTTTTCACCTTTTCCAAAATATCCGCAAGCCTGTCGAGATCGTCTCTCGTGTAATAATCTATATATATTCTGCCCTTATTGTCGTTGCCGATGGCGTTGACCTTAGTGCCGAACACTCTCTGCATTTCTTCAATAAGCGCTTTAAGTTCGTTTGAAAGCGGCGCAGCCGGTTTTTTCTTCTTTTCTTCCGGCGGAACGAAGTAATCTTTGACGAGTTTCTCCGTTTCTCTGACGGATAGCCCGTTTTTAACTACGTTGTCCGCGATTTTTTTCTGATCGGGTTTAGGAATAGCGACGATACTTCTCGCGTGTCCGGCGGTAAGCGCGCCGTTTCTCACCATTTCGAGAACGGAAGTCTCTAAATTGAGAAGCCTCAGAGTGTTTGCTATCGCCGGTCTCGATTTACCTATTCTGTCGGCGAGTTCTTCCTGCGAAAGATTATAGTCTTCCATAAGCGCGCGCATAGCGGTCGCCGCTTCTATGGGGTTAAGGTCCTCTCTTTGCAGGTTTTCGATGAGAGAAATTTCTTTTATCTGACGTTCGTCGTAATTCTTGACGATAACGGGAATCGACGAAAGTCCTGCCATTTTTGCGGCGCGGAATCTTCTTTCGCCGGCGATTATCATATATCTTTCGCCGTCTTTATTGACGATGATAGGCATTATGACGCCGTGTTTTTTGATTGACGCCGATAATTCGCCGAGCGCCGACTGGTCGAAATTTTTCCTCGGCTGGTTAGGGTTGGCGTAAACGTCCGCAATATTCACTTCGCGAACGCTCTCTTTTCCGCCCTGCTCGTCTTCGAAAATCAAACTTTTGCCGTAATCTTCTTCCGTCTCAGAAAAAAGTGCGGAAAGCCCTTTGCCGAGACCTCTCTTTTCGTTCATTTTTATTTTCTCCCCTGTGAATTATTTTTTTTGTCTGCTCAAAAACTCTTCCGTAAACGCGAGATACGCTTTTGCGCCGGAACATTTGGTATCGTGTAACATTATCGGCACGCCGTGGCTGGGCGCCTCGGCGAGCCTGATATTCCTCGGTATCACCGTTTCGAATACGCTTTTCCCGAAATATTTCTTAATTTCCTCGGAAATCTGACGGGAAATTATCGCGCGATTGTCGTTCATGGTAAGTACGACGCCTTCCACTTTTAAGTTCGGGTTCAAGTGCTTGGTTACGAGCTTTATCGTATTCATAAGTTGACTTAAACCTTCTAATGCGTAATATTCGCTCTGTATCGGAATAATTACCGTATCCGCGGCGGAAAGCGCGTTTATCGTTAGTAGCCCCAAAGACGGCGGACAGTCTATCGTTATAAAATCGTAACTCGACCTCGCAACGTTAAGCACGTTTTTAAGAACGTGTTCGCGATCCTTTATATATACGAGTTCCACTTCCGCGCCGGCAAGATCTATGGTGGAAGGAAGAATATCCAGTCCGTCCACGCACGTTTTATACACCGCTTCTTCTATCGGCGTTTCGTCTATCATAACGCTGTATACGGAAGATTTTACGTCGCTTTTGGCGAAACCGAGTCCGCTTGTCGCATTGCCCTGCGGATCTAAATCCACTATCAGACATTTATATCCTTTTTGCGCGAGATACGCCGCCATATTGACGCAGGTCGTAGTCTTACCCACGCCGCCTTTTTGATTTGAAAACGCTACGATCTTTCCCATTGATTTTTCTCCGTAGTTAAATTTGATTATTTTTTACTCGCCGTCTTCTTTATTTACGGGATTTGTTTTATTTGAGTGGCGTTCGAAAGGGTTTTCCGAAAGAGTGCGTTCGTTTTCGTCCATAAACGCCATAATCTCTTCTACGGTCTTTCCTTCCATTATCATATCTACTTCTTCGCTGAAAATGGTCTCTCTTTCGATAAGAAGTCTTGCCATATTATCGAGAAGCGGCTTATTTTCAGAAAGCAATTTTCTCGCTTTAACGAGCGCTTCGCTCACGATTTTGTTTACTTCTTCGTCGATTATCGCCGCAGTTTCTTCGCTATAAGTTACGTGAGACGCCATATCCCTTCCTATAAACACTTCTTTATCCGAAGCGTAAGATATAGGTCCGACTCTTTCGCTCATACCCCACTCGGTAACCATAAGCCTTGCTCTCTTACTAACCGCCTGTATATCGCCGGAAGCGCCTGCCGAAATATCCTTTATTATAAGTTCTTCGGCAACTCTTCCGCCTAACGACATAACTATATCGTCTAAAAGCTTGCTCTTCGTAAGATGATTGTCGTCGGAATCCGGACGGGTCATCGTATAACCTGCCGCCTGACCGCGCGGAATTATAGACACTTCGTGAACCGGATCGCAATTAGGCAAAAGCCTTGCGAGAATTGCGTGTCCGGATTCGTGATATGCGGTAATACGTTTATCTGTTTCGGTAACGAGTCTGGATTTTTTCTGCGGTCCCAAAAGAACTTTGTTTATACCTTCGTATAAATCGCTGTTCGTTATAAACTTTTTGTTCGCACGTGCCGCAAGTATCGCCGCTTCGTTAAGAAGGTTTTCCAAATCGGCACCCGAAAATCCGCTGGTCATTCTCGCAACGGTTTTGAAGTTTACGCTCGGCGCGAGAGGTTTATTGCGCGCGTGTACCTTTAATATAGCTTCTCTGCCCCTGACGTCGGGAACGTTGACGTATATTTGTCTATCGAACCTGCCCGGTCTTAAAAGCGCCGGATCGAGAATATCCGCACGGTTGGTCGCCGCCATAACTATAATACCGTCGTTAGTTTCGAAACCGTCCATCTGAACGAGTAATTGGTTCAGCGTTTGTTCTCTCTCGTCGTGCCCGCCGCCAAGACCTGTTCCGCGTTGTCTGCCTACTGCGTCGATTTCATCGATAAATACTATACACGGCATATTCTTTTTAGCGGCGTCGAAAAGATCCCTGACTCTGGACGCGCCGACGCCTACGAACATTTCCACAAAATCCGAACCGGAAATAGAAAAGAACGGAACGCCCGCTTCTCCGGCAACGGCTTTAGCGAATAAAGTTTTACCCGTTCCGGGAGGCCCGACTAAAAGCACGCCTTTAGGTATTCTTGCCCCGAGATTAGAAAACTTAGACGGATTTTTCAAAAAGTCAACGACTTCTGCAAGTTCGGTTTTTTCCTCTTCTGCGCCTGCCACGTCGGAAAAGCGCACTTTGATATTATGATTAACTCGCGCGTTTGTTTTGGCGAAACTCATCGCCCCCTTCGTTCCGCCCTGCGTTTGCATTATCAATATAAAGAATACCACGGCAATCAGAAGGCTCCCGAATATCGGAAGAAGCGTGGACCAGATCGAACCGGAATTAGGATCGGTATAAGTGTATTTTACACCGATTTTATCCAAAGCTTCCTCATATTCAGACATATTATTTCTTCCGTAAGTCGAATTGAATAAAATACTGGAGGAGGTTTTATCTCCTTTATATTCAAATACTATTTCAAGATTATATCCGTTAAAAAGTACGCTTTTAATATTAATATTGTTGTACGATAAGTTTTTACCGCTGTTAAATAACCCTTTATATATAGCATTTGTCGACTCTGCGCTTAACTTTGATTGGTCAACACCGCCGTCTTTGTCGTATTCCTCGATTACCTGTTTATAATCGGAAATATCTACCTTTGTACCGTTTCGATTACAATTAATTATTGAAACGGCGAGAATCAATATAAA
>CAJOMM010000030.1 GCA_905235765.1 uncultured Clostridia bacterium | reverse complement strand
AAAAAAATAGCGAAATAAAAAACCGCCGCAAAATCTGAAATTTCAGATTTTGCGGCGGTTTTAACTGTCTATCACTGATTTTACGCCGGAGTCCAGCCCATTTTTTGACCGGATAAGATATGGATATGCAGGTGAAATACCGATTGCCCTGCGTCCTCGCCTTGATTTATGACTAAACGATATCCGTTTTCAAGACCTAACTCTTTTTTGAGTTCCGGTATCTTTTTCAAGCACTTTAACAGCATTTCCGACTGACATTCGTCCATTTCGGATAGCAACTTAAAATGGCTTTTGGGAATACACAAAAAGTGGTTTTTCGCTTTCGGCTCTATATCCTTAAAAATCAACATATAGTCGTCTTCGTAAACCTTGGTGGAAGGGATCTCCCCTCTTATTATTTTACAAAAAATGCAATCGTCCATATTCTTCACCTCTTATATTTTAACGCTCGCCCCGTCTTTATATGGGGCAACCGCTTTTACCTTTATTATTTTGCCAAGCTCCGCCTTCCCTTTCAGATACGCTCTCAGATAGTTTTCGGTATAACCTACGGTATAGCCGTCCTTATATTCTTCCGTAAGCATATTTAGGCTAATACCTTCCATCTTCTCGGCAAATTCCTTTTTTAGCCTGCTTTTCTTTTGCATAAGCTCGTCAAGTCTCGCTTTTTTGACCGCAAAAGGGAGATCCTGCATCTTATACGCCGCCGTCCCTTTCCTCGGACTGTATATGAACGGGTGTATATCCGAAAACTTTACCGCCTCGGTAAATTCCAGCGTTTTCCGAAAATCTTCGTCCGTTTCCGTAGGAAATCCCACAATTATATCCGTCGTTATGCCGGCGTTCGGGAAATACCTTCTTATTAAATCCGCTTTCCCCTTAAATTCCTCCGCCGTATAGTGTCTGTTCATCTTTTTTAATACGGCGTCGGAACCTGACTGCAACGACAGATGAAAATGCGGCGCAAAGTCTTTAAGCCCTTTTAGCGCGGAAAGCAACTTCTCGTCTATAACGCGCGCTTCCAAAGAGCCGAGTCTCACCCTCGCGTCCACGTCTTTTAGCCGTTCCACAAGCCCCGTAAGGTCGACGCCTTGGTACTCGTAAGACGAAAGGTCGATACCGTTTATCACGGCTTCTTTCGGAGAAAGGGAATTTATCTCCTCTATAACGCTGTCGGGACTTCTTCCCCTGCTTCTGCCGCGAAGATACGGTATTATACAGTAAGAACAAAAATTGTTGCAACCGTCCTGAACTTTTATATAAGTACGCGTTTTAAGACTTTTGACAGTCGGCATATCTTCGTAAACGCGGCTTTCCGGTGAAATGTCCACGCCGAAATCATCAAGTTTTTCAAGTATTTTATTCTTATTGAATACTCCCGTAACCAAAACGTCTTTGCCTTTATCGGCAAACGCCTTATAGTTATTCTCCGCCGCGCAGCCCGTAAAAATTATTTTTGCGTTCGGGTTAAGTTTACGAATCCTGCTCGCCGTCTGGCGCGATTTTTTTTCGGCTTCCGCCGTAACCGCGCAAGTGTTTACCACGTAGACGTCGGCGTAAACCAGCTTGTCCGACACGGTATACCCCTTTTCGGAAAGTCCGGCGATAAGCGCGTCGCTTTCGGATTCGTTGACTTTACAGCCTAATGTAAAAACCACCGCTTTCATTTATTTCCCTTTCTTCAGCACTACGACAGACCACTCCCCTCTATCCTCGGTCTCTAAAAGTTCGAATCCGTAAGTCTCGTATGCTTTAACGACCTTGTCTTTCCTGTCTGTCAGAATTCCGCTGAGTATAACCGTCGCGCCGCCTTTTAAATTGTTCGTTATTCCGCTAGCGAAAGATATAAGCACTTCCGCCATAATGTTTGCAACCAGAAGATCGCCTTTCACGGTGTTATCGTCCAAAAGATTTTTAAGATAGACTTCCACGTCCTTCACGCCGTTTATTTTAACGTTTTCGTTCGCGGCTTCTACGGCGCACTCGTCTATGTCGGTCATTATTACTCTTTTTGCGCCGAGTTTTTTAGCCGCAATTCCGAGTATGCCGCTACCCGTTCCCACGTCTAAAACGACGTCTTCTGAAGTTATATATTTCTGTATTTTTTCTATACATAAAGCGGTTGTCTCGTGTTCTCCCGTGCCGAACGCCATATTCGAGCCTATTAAAACGGGAATCTCGTTTTCATCCGCTTCATAAGAAAGCCATAATGGAACTACGGTTATTTTGCCGAGTTTTATCGGTTTGAAATTCTCCTTCCACTTTTCCTGCCATATATCGCCGTCCACTTCGGAAACCGTTATGCTTAAAGCCCCCAAATCGAAAGGACAGTCCTTTTTAAGACGGTTAAAATCCTCTTTTATTTTAGATAGAACTCTTTCCTTTTCTGAAACCTTAACGTAGCACTTTACGGTAACGGCAGGATCGGTTTTTTCCACCCCGTCTTCTAAATAGTCCCAAGTCTTTCCGAGTTTATAAAGATATCTGACGTCCTCGCAATCGTCGATGAATACGCCGTCTTCCGCGTATGTAGAAAGAATATCCGCCACGAGTTCCGACCCGTCGTGCGTTGTAACGACCGTTATCTCTTCGTATAAATTCATATTATTTTGCGTACGGATCTTTGCCGTACATAGTTTCCATATTTTCTTTGTATTGCTTCATTTTGGAGCATTGTTTGATTTCCGTTTCATCTTCAAAATCCGAAAGCGCATCTTTCTGCGCACGGGAAAGTTTGGTCGGAATTTCCACCACAGTTTCAATGTAAAGATCGCCGGTGCCGCGCGAAGTCTTTATACCTTTCCCTCGCACGAAGAACACCTTTCCGCTTTGCGTTCCTTCCGGAATCGTATAATCCATCGTGTCGTCGATGAGCGGAACTTTGACTTTACCGCCGAGCGCCGCCGTCTTAAACGAAATAGGCACGGTAACGTACAGGTCAAAGTTTTTGCGACGGAAAATTTTGCTCGGTTCCACCTTGATAACCACAATAAGATCGCCCGTTTCGCCGCCGTTTTTAGACGCTTCGCCGTAACCGTTCTTTTTAAGATAGCTTCCTGTATCCGCGCCGGCAGGTATATTAAGAGTAACCTTGGTTGCCGCCCTTACGGAACCTTTGCCCTTACAATCGGGGCAAGTTTCCAGAATTTTTTTACCCGTTCCGCCGCAATCGGGGCAGGGGCGCACGGAAACGGAACGGAAAAACCCGTTCTGAGACGCATACTGAACCTGACCGGTTCCTCCGCATTTTTCACAAGTTTTATACGCCGTGCCGCCTTTGGCGCCCGTCCCTTTGCAGGACTTACACGGTTCGTTTCGGTTATAAGTTATTTCCCTGACGCAGCCTTTAGCGGCGTCGAGAAAGGATAGCGACAATTCCAAGGTGATATCGTCGCCGCGCGTTTTAGTCTGCGCCTGACGTCTTCCGCCACCGAATCCGCCGAAAATGTCGCCGAAAATATCCTCAAAGCCGGAAAATCCGGAAAATCCGGCGCCGCCGGCTCCCGAAAATCCGCCCATATTCGGATGTTCCTGTTGAAAGTCGTACTGTTTTCTCTTGTTTTCATCGGAAAGCACTTCGTTTGCTTCGTTTATCTCTTTAAATTTTTCCGCAGCGGCGGAATCGCCCGGATGAAGATCCGGGTGATACTTTTTGACGAGATTGCGGTATGCCTTTTTTATGTCGTCCTGACTTGCGTTTTTGTCTACGCCCAGGATCTCGTAATAATTCTTAGCCATAATTTTCCGTTTTACCTCAAAACTGAAAGGCGGACTCCGCCTTTCAGTTTTGAAAGTTTTGTTGTTTTATTTTTTAATTTTTTATTGAGCGCCGCCCTGGTGGAATTCGGTGTCTCCGCCGTTACCGCCGGTGGGGTCCTGACCGCCGTTCGGATTCGCCTGCTGATAAATCTTGGCGAACACGTTTTGCGAAACTTCGGAAAGTTTATTGAACGCGGCGTCCATTTTGTCTTTATCGTTCGATTCGAGTTCGGTTTTCGCGCTCTTAATCTCTTCTTCGAGTTTAGCCTTGTCTTCCGCGGTCAAAGCCGGATTGTCTCCCAAGTCTTTTATGGTCTTTTCAACGGTGAATATCATACCGTCGAGTTTGTTGTGAGAATCGACCGATTCTTTACGCTTTTTATCTTCTTCTTCGTACTGTTTCGCTTCGTTTACCGCTTTATTTATATCCGCTTCCGAAAGATTGCTCGAGGCGGTTATCGTAATGTTCTGCGATTTGCCCGTTCCGAGATCTTTTGCGGAAACGTTTACGATGCCGTTCGCATCTATGTCGAAAGTAACCTCTATCTGCGGAACGCCGCGAGGCGCCGGAGCGATACCGACCAGCTCGAATCTGCCGAGCGTTTTGTTGTCTTTCGCGAATTCGCGTTCGCCCTGTAATATGTGTATGTCGACTTGCGTCTGATTATCCGCCGCCGTCGAGAATACCTGCGATTTCTTTACGGGGATAGTTGTGTTTCTCTCAATAAGCCTGGTGCAAACGCCGCCCAAAGTTTCAATACCCAACGATAACGGGGTTACGTCCAAAAGAAGAACGTCTTTTACTTCGCCCGAAAGAACGCCGCCCTGAATAGCCGCGCCGATAGCGACGCATTCGTCGGGGTTTATGCCCTTGAAGGGTTCTTTGCCGGTAATCTTTCTCACTTCGTCGATGACTGCCGGAATTCTCGTGGAACCGCCTACCAAAATAACTTTATCTATATCCGAATAGGAAAGTTTGGCGTCCGTCATAGCCTTTTTAAGCGGAACTACGGTCGCTTCTACGAGGTCCTGCGTAAGCGCGTCGAATTTCTGTTTGGTAAGATCTACGTCGAGGTGTTTAGGTCCCGTTGCGTCCGCTGTGATGAACGGTAAATTTATATTGGTCTTGCTCATGCCGGAAAGTTCGATCTTGGCTTTTTCCGCCGCTTCTTTAAGTCTTTGCATAGCGAGTTTGTCGCCCGAAAGATCGATACCCTCTTTGGTCTTGAATTCCGAAACAAGATAGTCCATTATTCTCTTGTCGAAATCGTCGCCGCCGAGCATATTGTTGCCGCTCGTTGCCAGAACTTCAAACACGCCGTCGCCTATTTCCATAATGGAAACGTCGAACGTGCCGCCGCCCAAATCGTAAATTATAACTTTTTGCGTTTTGCCTTCTTTATCCAACCCGTAAGAAAGCGCGGCAGCCGTAGGTTCGTTGATGATACGGAGAACGTTGAGTCCGGCAATCTTACCGGCGTCTTTAGTCGCCTGACGCTGACTATCCGTAAAATACGCAGGACAAGTGATGACCGCGTCCGTAACCGTGCCGCCGAGGTACGCTTCCGCGTCCTTTTTGAGTTTGGAAAGAATCATCGCCGAAATTTCTTGCGGCGTGTAATTTTTGCCGTCAATCGAGACCTTATAGTCGGATCCCATATGTCTTTTAATCGAAGATACGGTTTTGTCGGGATTAGATACCGCCTGACGTTTAGCCACCTGACCTACTAATCTTTCACCGTCTTTCTGAAACGCTACGACCGAAGGCGTAGTTCTCGAGCCTTCCGCGTTAGCTATTACCACCGGCTCGCCGTTTTCCATAACGGCGACGCAAGAGTTTGTCGTTCCCAAATCGATTCCTATAGTTTTCATAATAATTATCTCCTTATAAATATATTTTATTTGATTACGCTGACTTTAGCGTATCTTATAATCTTGTCTTTAAATTTATACCCTTTTTCGAACACTTGTTTTACCGTGTCGCTTTTTTCGCCTTCCTGGGCGTCCACCTGCATAACCGCCTCTGCAACGTGCGGATCGAACGTTTCGCCCACGGGGTCGATTTCTTCTATCTCAATAGAAGCAAGGGTGTCGTCGTATTTTTTCTTTACCGCTTTAAGACCTTCGGTAGTCTTTTCGTCGAATCCTAAAGCTATCGCCCTGTCGAGATTGTCGCCCACCGGAAGTATTTTGAGTACGACGCTGGCGACACCTTCGGTAAAAGCGTCCTGCCACAACTTAGCGTTCCTCTTCTTGTAGTTGTCGAATTCCGCCACGTTCCTCATCCATTTATCTTTGTAATCGGCTGACTCCGCCTTAAGTTTTTCCACCTCTTCCGTAAGCCTTTGTATTTCCGACTCTACAGAATTGTTTTCTTCCTTCTTATCCGCAGTCTTTTTTTTCTTTTCTTCCATTTATATATACCTTATGCTACCTTTTTAGTCTTTATTTTTCATAATGTCTTCGAGAACTTTGCCTACGCCCTCTAAAACGGAAACGACTTTGCCGTAATCCATCCTTAAAGGTCCTATAACTCCGTAAGTTCCTATCTTCAGTCCGCTTACCGAATAAGTGGCGGTTACCAAGGAACAATCGCTGGGCAAATTTTCATCGCTGTCGCCGCCCACCTTGATTTTGACCTCTATTCCGTCGTTTTCATCGGATAACAGGTCTAAAAGTTTGTCTTTACTCGTTACCACCGATAAAAAATTCTTGACTTTTTCCGCGTCGTTATTATATTCGGGGTGATTTAATATCTTGCCCTCCCCTTCCGTAATAACGTCGGCTTTGTCGCGATCTATATATTCTTCTATGGCGTCCATTACCCCGTCGAATATCTCGCGATAACTTTCAAGTTCTTCTTGAGCAAGCCCCCCCAAGGATAACGCTTCGCTGAGTTTCTTTCCCACAAAAAGCTTATATAGCATCCTGCTCGCGTCTTGTAGCTGCGCGTCCGTCATATTTTCGGGAATATCTATAAATTTATCCCTTATAAGCGTGTTCTCGGTAACGATGAGCAAAAGAGCCTGCGTCTTTCGGTTTCGGAACAGATCTATCTTCACTATCCTTTCCTCTCCGCTGTGGCTCGCCATCGCGACCGACGTATAATCGGTAAGTTCGCTTATAACTTTTACCGCGTTCTGCACCACCTCTTCAAGATTATCGACGTGATCTTTAAACGCTTCCCTTATCATCCCCGTTTCCTTAGTCGACAATTTGCTTCTATCCATAAGCTCGCTAACGTAAAGTTTATACGCCTCGATAGAAGGCACCCTGCCCGACGAAGTATGAAGTTGGTTTAAGTACCCCATCTCTTCAAGCCCGGCAAGTTCGCTCCTTACCGTCGCGGAAGAAATGTCTCTTATATACTTTTCCGTTATACTCTTACTGGAAACGGGTTGCGCTTCCGCAATATATTCCGCAACTACGCATTGCAAAATCTTTTTCTTCCTGTCGGAAAGCTTCATATCCGTCCCCCTTTTTGGCAAATTCTAAAAAATTTTGTTAGCACTCTTTTGTCTTGACTGCCAACTTTCGAGTTAATTGTACACTTATTATTTTCCTTTGTCAAGAATTTTACGCCGGATTTTTAAACTTTTTTAAAATAAAAATA
>CAJOMM010000029.1 GCA_905235765.1 uncultured Clostridia bacterium | reverse complement strand
GAGAGTATTTTAACGGTGTTTTGGCAAAATTCAAGTCCCGTGCATTTTTCAAGTATTGTTTGCATAACTTTTGCGGCGTTCGGCGCCCACGAGCCGTTTTCTATCAGTGCGATTTTTCTGTTCTTGAAATTGCGTTCGGTAAGTCTTTCCAGAAAATCGCGCATAAACGGGAAAACGTCCATATTATAAGTTGTCGAAGCGAGCACTATTCTGTCGTATCTGAACGCCGCGGCTACCGCTTCGGCAACGTCGCAAGAGGAGAGGTTAAAGAGTTCAATTTGCGTTTCGTTAAGAGTTTTAGAGCAGTTCTATCGCTTTTTTTGTGTGCCCGTATACGGAAGTGTAAATTATTGCGACGCCCTTTGTTTCAGGCATGTATTTAGACCATAAATCGTATAAATCGATGTAATATCCCAGATTGTCCGTAAGGACTTCGCCATGTAACGGGAGGATCTTCTCGATGTCGAGGTCGGCGGCTTTTTTCAAAACCGTTTGTACCTGAGCGCCGTATTTTGCGACGATACCGATATAATATCTTCTCGCTTCGCTCTTCCAGTCCTCGTATTTTTCGTTAGAGCCGAATCTCCCGAACGCGTCGGCAGAAAACAAGATTTTATCTTTATTGTCGTAAGTTAAGATGACTTCCGGCCAATGTACCATAGGTGCCGCGAGGAAGGAAAGAGTTCTGTTGCCAAGCGAAAGGGAAGAACCTTCTCCGACGGTAATTTTTCTATCCGGGTAATCGGTGCCGAAGAAATTTTTCATCATGTTAAACGCTTTGGCGGAAGAAACGATTTTTGCTTCAGGATAGGTTTTCATGAATAAGTCTACGTTAGCGGAATGGTCAGGTTCCATGTGTTGAACTATGAGATAGTCGGGAGTTTTATCGCCTAATACGTTTTTGATATTTTTAAGCCATTTTTCGCCGAAGCGCATCTCTACAGAGTCCATAACGGCTATTTTTTCGTCGAGTATGACGTAAGAATTGTAAGCCATCCCGTCGGGGACCGTATATTGTCCTTCAAAAAGTCTAATATCGCGATCGTATATTCCTATGTAGCGCACGGTGTCAGTAACGTTTTGCATGAATTTATCTCCTTTTTTCACAAAATAAGCGTAATAGTCATAGATTTTCCGTAAACCGATTCGGCGGAAATACGCCAATCGTTAGAGGTTGCAATATTTTTGGCAATGGAAAGGCCTAATCCGTTGCCGCCGTATTCGCGAGAACGCGAATCGTCTCTGAAAAATCTTTCGAAAATTCTGTCCGACAGGTTGTTCGGAACATTGCTTCCGTCGTTTTTTACGGTGAGGATAATTCGCTGGCCGGATTTTTTCAGCGTAACTAAGATCGTTCCGCAATCGGAAGAGTATTTTACCGCATTGTCAAGAAGTATTCCGGCAATTCTTTTAAGTCCCTCTTTGTCGCCTTTGTATAAAAGGTCGGGCATAATATCGCTTATAAGTTTTTTATTTTTTTCGTAAGCCAAAGCTTCAAAAGTTAAAAGCACGTCGGCAACTTCTTCCGACACGCAAAATTCTTCTTTCATTATGTTATTTTGCCCCTCGTCCATACGAGCGAGGGTAAGAAGGTCATCGACGAGAAAATCCAATCTTTCGACCTGTTTTTTAATGCTCAGAACGTAAGGGGAGTTTTGCTCTAAAACGTCTGTATTTGCGGAAATTATTGCCAGAGGCGTTTTCAGTTCGTGGCTGGCGTCGGAGATAAATTTTCTTTGTTTATTGAGACTTTCTTTTATGGGCGAGAAAATTTTTACGGATAATCCCCAGACAATAAAGAACAACAGCACGATGGCAATTATAAACGAATATAAAGCGACAGAAGTAGACTGTCTGTATGGCGCAAAAACTTTGTTCATATCCGCGGCGAATATCCGAACGGTTGGACCTACGAATTCTTTTTTATAATAGCAGTCGGAATAATGGCCGTATTCGAAATCTTTAGTTATCGCTTTAATAACGATGTTGTCTACAATGTCGGCAGAAAAACTATAGTTTTCCGATTTAATAGAATAATTATTTTCCGAAAAAGCGTCAGCAACAAAAAAATTACGGTCATAGAGCGAACCGAAAGATGCGTCTGAATAATGCGCCTGTAAAAAGTCTAATTCGTTTCTGCAGTTTAAAAGAGCATGGTTTCGGCCGGTGATAACGACCGATATAAAGAGCGCCGCAAAAATAAGCGTTAAGCAAATCATCATTACGGCAATAAATTTTCTCTGTTCTTTTTTTGTCATTTTCCGTTTAGCGTATAACCAACGCCCCTTATGGATTTAATTTCGGTAGTTGAGTTTATAGCCGAAAGTTTTTTGCGAAGAAAAGAGATATATACTTCGATAGTGTTATATTCGGCTTCGCTGTCATACCCCCAAATTTTTTCTATAAGCCGTTCCTTGTGAACGCATTTATCAGCGTTCAGCATAAGGATTTCCATAATTTGAAATTCTTTTTTGCTGAGAGTGATTTTTTTGTCGTTGCAAACGAGTTCGAGCGTGTCTCTGTCGAGAACGGTATCGCCGAGCGAAAGGGTATTAAGAGTAAAATTTTTGTTTCGTCTTAAAAGCGCCTTAATTCTCGCCAGAAGTTCGTTCGTATTGAAAGGTTTTGTAATATAATCGTCGGCGCCCAAATTCAAGCCGTCAATTTTATCGCCGGTTTCCGATTTAGCCGTAAGCATGAGGATAGGCACGTCTATTTTTTTTGAACGCAGAATTTTTAACACTTCGAATCCGTTGAGCTTTGGCATCATAACGTCGAGAAGAATAACGTCGTAAATACCAGTTTTAGCTAAGTCCAAACCGGTTTCTCCGTCGTAAGCGACGTCAACTGAATAATTGTTTCGGATAAGAATTGTCGAAAGCGCGTTGCACAGATCTTTTTCGTCGTCAACAATAAGAACGTTCATTTTAAAGAAGTGGGATAGTGGCGAGGTAATTTATATCGGTTCTGTCTTTGGCGTTTCCTTCGGCAAGGACGAAAACTTTTTTAAATATAATACCGCCGGCTTTGTTTACGAGATTTTCAAGACCTTTAAGGCTTTCTCCCGTAGAAATAACGTCGTCGACAATGGCGACTTTTTTGCCTTTAATGAGTTCGACGTCGTGTTCCGAAAGGTACAGTTCCTGCGCTTTTCCGGTGGTTATGGAGGAACCGTAAGAAATGGAAACGCCGTCCTGCATATAGAGTTTTTTAGATTTGCGGGCTACTGCGTAGTAAGGCATATTCAGTTCCCTTGCGCAAACGTGGGTAAGTTGAAGACCTTTGCTTTCCGCAGTTATCAAAACGTCAGCGCCTTTAAGTAAAGAAGCGAGCTGTTTTCCGCAATGTTCGGTCAGAAAAGAGTTGCCGTGAAGGTTAAAAAACGCTATTTTGACGCCTGAAGGAAGGGTAAGAATAGGAAGTTCTGCCTTCACGCCTTTTATATCAACATAAAAATAATCCGACATAATAATTCACCGCCCGTAAAATTTACGATAAAAGTTTAGCACAAATTGTTTCGTTTGTCTATTTATAAAATCATATATTTTGAATTTACGGCATAATTTTTACAAGAAAGTCTCGGAGGAACTTATGGATTATTACCGAAAAACGTCAGACGCCGCGATACACGAATTTGATTCGGATATGAAATCAGGGCTTACGGAAAAGCAAGTAGAGATAAATCGCTTAAAGTACGGAAAGAATTCCATTACAGGGAAAAAGAAGAAGAGCATTTTTGCAAAGATAGCGGACGCCGTAAAAGAACCTATGCTCATTATCCTTTTGTTCGGTTTTTTTATTGCGCTGGGCGCGAATATCGGCAAAGAGTTGAAAAGCGGAGACGGCGATTTTGTAGAGTGCTTCGGGATTCTGTTCGCAGTGATATTGTCCGTCGGCATAACTCTTTTTATGGAAGGGAGTTCCGAACGCGCTTTCGAGTCTCTGAATAAAATATACGACGAAACGGCGGTTAAGGTCATAAGGGGCGGAGAAATAAAGTTAATCGAACGCAAAAACGTGGTAAAAGGCGACGTTATAATTTTAGACGTCGGAGACAAGGTGGTTGCGGACGGAAGGCTTATTTCGTCGCAAGGGTTGGCGGTAGACGAGTCTGCGCTGACAGGGGAAAGCAGGAAGGTAAAGAAGGACGCCTCTTGGTCGACAGAAGTAAACGCGCCTTTAAGCGAGAGGAATAACTGTGTTTATTCGGGGACGTTTATCGTGGAAGGAAGCGGTAAAATGGTGGTTACCGAGATAGGCGACGGAACTGAAATAGGTAGAATAGCCGGAGAACTTTCGGAGAGAAACGAAACGGCGTCTCCGCTCTCTCAAAAGCTCAACAAACTAGGTAAAGGCGTAACGCTAATAGGAGTATTTTGCGCAATCTTAGTGTTTATTGTATCGGCATTAAGGTTGTATTTTTCGGGGAATATTTCCGCCGAGAACGTTTCGGATCTGTTTATTTCATGTATAGTTCTCATAGTTGCGGCGGTACCGGAAGGTCTCCCGACGATAGTAGCGGTATCGCTTGCTCTCAATATGATAAAACTTGCAAAGGAGAAAGCGCTTATAAAAAAAATGGTTGCGACCGAGACCGCAGGCGCCGTAAGCGTTATCTGTTCGGATAAGACGGGAACGTTGACGCAGAATAAAATGAGCGTGGTTGCGGTGTGTAACAACGATTTTTGTTTGCAACCGGAAATAGCCGTCAAAAACGCCGTGCTTGAAAATTTTGTGCTTAATTCCACGGCGGAAGCCTTGAAAAACGGGGAATATAAAGGCGGCGGAACGGAGTGTGCGCTGCTTGCAGCCGCCGTAAAGGGGCAAAAGAATCTTAACGTAAACGAATACAGAAAGGGAAAGCCGATACGTTATCGTTTACCTTTTACAAGCGACAATAAGTTTATGATAACGGCGGTAGATCACGGCGACAAAATAAGGGTGTATATAAAAGGTGCGCCGGAAAAAGTTTTGTCGCTATGCAACGTTACCGAAGGACAAAGACGTAAACTATTCGGGGATATATCCAAAGAAGAGGAAAAAGCGAGGCGAATATTGTGTTTTGCGCATTACGATTGCGAGGTGTTAGGCGAAGAAGAGACGGTTGCGAATAACTATGTTTACGACGGATACGCCGCGCTTGCGGATCCCGTAAGGAAAGACGTTTACGACGCTATAAAAAGTTGTAAAAAGGCAGGAATAAACGTAAAGATGCTGACTGGCGACAACATAGTAACCGCTTACGCCGTTGCCAAAGAACTTAAGATAGCGGAGAACAGGTCGCAGGCGGTAAACGCGCAGGATCTTGAAAATCTCGACGAAGAATCACTTATAAAGGCGTTAAAGAGGGTAACCGTTATAGCGAGAAGCACGCCGATGATAAAGTTAAAAATCGTAAAAGCGCTTAAAAAATCCGGTGAAGTGGTGGCGGTAACCGGAGACGGAATAAACGACGCGCCGGCAATAAAGCACGCTGACGTGGGCTTTGCTATGGGAAAGAGCGGAAGCGAAATAACCAAAGAAGCGGCGGACGTCGTTCTTTTGGACGACGGATTCGGGAGCGTGGTAAAAGCCGTGTCATTCGGGCGCGGAGTATACAGAAATATTCAGGCGTTTATTCTTTTTCAACTTTCCGTAAACGCATCCGCGCTGATGTTTACGGTGGTGGCGGCGATACTCGGGATGCCGACCCCTTTCAACACTCTGCAATTACTATGGATAAACCTTATAATGGACGGACCGCCGGCTTTAACCTTAGGGTTAGAACCTATTTCGGACAGTTTGATGGAAAGGAAACCAAGACCGAGAAACGAGAGCATAGTCGGGAAAAAGACTTTTTTAAGAATATTGTTCAACGGCGCGTTTATATCCGCAGTGCTTATATATCAGTATCTTTACAATTTTCTCGGCGCAACGCCGGAAGAAAAGGTCAGCGCGTATTTTACGCTGTTTATAGTTTTTCAACTTTTTAACGCGCTTAATTGCAGAAAGCTTAACGCTGAAAGCACGTTTAAGAATTTCGGTAAAAATAAGGTTATGTTAATGACGTTTCTCGCGGTTTTCGCGGTGCACGCGTTTATAGTAGAAGTACTGTATAAGCCTTTCGGGCTTTCGCCGATGCGGTTTATCATATGGGTAAAGTGCGTACTGACGGCGTTTTCAGTGATAGTTATATCGGAATTATATAAATTCATATATCGCTCGGTAAAAAAAGGGTTGTGGAACGATTCCGGTAAAAATTTATTTAAAGAGCCGATAAAAGAATAAAACGTAAATAAAAATTTTTGCGAGGCATAAACTATAAAATATGACAGAAATACGCGTTACCGATAGTGTGGATAATTTAGAAAACTTTATATATTTGGACAGCGCCTTGCGTCAGGTGATAACCAGTACCGAAAGCAAGGCGGAAGTAAAAGAAGAAAACGGCAGGGCGGTATACGAAGTTTTGAGTCCCGAATATTTTGCGGAGACGGTTAAAAACGAGATATGCGACAAGGCTGCGGATATAGTTGCGGTGAATTATAAATATCGCTATTTGAAAGAACACGTAAAGGCGGTAGGGCTAAGCGAAGAGGAGAGGGATATATTTTTTGCCGGAGTTATAGGCGCGGATTTTTACGACGACAAAAAATACGTTTACGAAAAATTAAAAGATTTTTACGATATAACGCTGGACGGCATATACAATTTCAGACTAAATGCGTTCAGGGATAAGATAGCGGAAATCGTCAAATGTATACCGTCTTGTTTTACAGTAGGGCAGCTTAGCGACTTTATAACTTTTCTTACAATGGATAAACGGTCGAAAATTTACGTTGACGGAGGGATGGTGTTCGACGGGAGATTCAGAAGGCTTACGAGAAGCTCGTTAATGGGAAACAGAGAGCTTTCCGTGATAGAGGAAATATTGATAGCAGAAGGCGGACAGATAGAGGTAGACGGGAAACTGAAAGATTCGGATGAAAAATACTTAAAAGAGTTTTTCGGATCAAGGGTCATTTTTTCTCAAAAAAATTAGGTCAAACGGTTGACAAAAGGGAAAATACATTATAAAATGAAAGTAATTTAAGTTTAATAGCCCGTAGGGGCGGACAAGTAACTTTATCGTACGTTTTTTCAGAGAGCGAGGGCAGGTGAAAGCCTCGTAAAACAGATAAAGCCAAACCACCGTTTCAGGGCAAGGGTGCCGAACCTTTTTCGGCGAAGAGAGGTCGGCAACAGCCGACAATTAAGGTGGAAACGCGGAAATTTTTTTCGTCCTTACGAATTATCGTAAGGCGATTTTTTTTAGAGGTGAATTATGAAAATTACGCTTAAAGACGGTTCGGTTATCGACGTGGAAAAGCAGAGCACGGTAGGGGAAATAGCAAAGTCTATATCTGAAGGGTTGTTCCGCAACGCCGTATGCGGCAAGGTAAACGGTGAATTGGTGGATCTTTCGCACGTGGTAGACGGCGATTGTACTTTGGAGATCGTTACGCTAAAGGATAAAGAAGGGCTCGACGTATACCGCCATACGTGTTCGCACGTTTTGGCGCAGGCGGTTAAAAACATTTTTCCGACGAGTAAGCTCGCCATAGGCCCCACGATAGAGATTATTACGACATAGAATTTAAAACTCCGATAAATCGCGACGACCTGAATAAAATAGAGAAGGAAATGCAAGAGATAATAAAGAGCGATTTTCCCATCGAGAGGTTGGTATACGGCAAAGCCGATGCGCTCAAAATATTCAAGGATTTTTCAGAGCCGTATAAAGTGGAACTGATAAACGATTTAGATAAGGGTAGCGTTATATCTTTTTATAAGCAGGGCGATTTTATAGACCTGTGCAGGGGGCCGCATCTTCCGTCTACGGGAAAGATAAAGGCGTTTAAGCTGACGTCCGTTACCGGCGCGTATTGGCGCGGCGACGAGAAGAATAAAATGCTGACCCGTATATACGGCACGGCGTTTGAAAAAAAGAGCGAACTCGACGAATACCTTACCGCTTTAGAAGAGGCGAAAAAGCGCGATCACAACAAACTTGGCAGAGACCTCGGTATTTTTATGACCGAAGAAGTGATAGGGCAAGGTTTACCTATTCTTATGCCGAAAGGCGCAAAGATATTGCAGATACTGTCGCGTTTCGTAGAAGACGAAGAAGAAAAGCGCGGATTTATGATAACGAAGACTCCGAATATGGCTAAAAACGACTTATACCGTATTTCGGGGCATTGGGATCACTATCGCGACAAAATGTTCATAATAGGCGACGAAAATTCACCCGAAGCGATTGCGCTTCGTCCTATGACCTGTCCGTTCCAGTATCAAATATATAAGAACGGATTAAAAAGTTACAGGGATTTGCCTTGCAGATACAGCGAAACGGCTACGGAATTCCGTAACGAAGCCAGCGGAGAAATGCACGGCTTGATAAGAATAAGGCAATTTACGCTGTCCGACGGGCATATAATATGCGCGCCGGAACAGGTCGAAGAAGAGTTCAAGCGTTGTCTCGATCTTTCTTACTATTTCCTGGAGTGCTTGGGCATGAAAGACGACGTAACTTACCGTTTCAGTAAGAGAGGGAAGAGCAATAAGGCAAAATATATAGACAACGACAAGGCGTGGAACGAGACTGAAGCGCTGATGAAAAAGATTCTTGACGATATAGGTTTAAGTTATGTGGAAGCGGACGATGAGGCGGCGTTCTACGGGCCGAAACTCGACGTACAGATAAAGAACGTATACGGAAAAGAAGACACGTTGATAACCATACAACTCGATTTTGCCGCCGCACATTCTTTCGAGATGACCTACGTAGACGAAAACGGAGAAAAGCAGTATCCTTTCGTTATACACAGGAGTTCTATCGGTTGTTACGAAAGGACGCTTGCGCTGCTTATAGAAAAATATGCCGGTGCTTTCCCGTTGTGGATAAGCCCCGTACAGGTAAGAGTATTAAGCCTTACCGACAGGACTGCGGAATACGCAAAAGATTTGGCGGAGAAACTCAGGGCTGTAGGGTTGCGCGCTGAAATAGACGTGAGAAACGAAAAGATAGGCTATAAGATAAGAGAAGCTCAGCTTGAAAAGATTCCTTACATGTTTATAGTGGGTGACAAGGAAAAAGAAGACGGAACGGTATCCGTGCGTTCGAGAAAATACGGAGACCTTGGCGCATGCTCTTTTGAAGAGATAAGAGATAAACTCGTCAAAGAAGACAGAGATAAAATTATTTAA
>CAJOMM010000028.1:7438-10065 GCA_905235765.1 uncultured Clostridia bacterium | reverse complement strand
TTTCAATTTTATGTTAGAAAGTATAAAATTTTATTAACGGGCAATACTATCGTAACCTTCCCTTGATTTTCGGATACATAGGAGGGAATAATGGCAAATAAAGTACTGATATGCGGAATAAACACCGCAACGCTTCCGAAGATCAGCGAAAAGCAGTCGAAGGAATATTTAATAAGGATAGCGAACGGGGACCAAGTCGCAAGAGAAGAATTTATCGTTGCAAATATGAGATTGGTTCTTTCCATAATAAAAAGATTCAAGAATAATAACGCCGGCGCTGACGATATGTTTCAAGCAGGGGTAATGGGGCTTATAAAGGCGATAGATAATTTCGACGTGAGTTACAGCGTCAAATTTTCCACCTACGCCGTTCCCATGATAATCGGCGAAATCAAAAGATACCTTCGCGGCAGTAATTCTCTAAGAATATCCCGCTCCATCCGAGATACTGCGTATCAGGTTTTAAAAACCAGAAACGCTATCGAAAAACGCGATGAAGAAGCGTCTTTAGAACGCATAGCAGAAGAAATGCAGGTCAAACTTTCCGAAGTCGTTTATGCGTTAGACGCTATTTCCGATACCGTTTCAATTTACGAGCCGGTTTTCAGCAAAAACGGAGACGAACTTCTTTTGGTCGATCAGATTGGCGACAAAAAGAATAACGAGGAAAGATGGTCGGATAAAGTAGCGATAGATAATGCCGTTTCTTTTTTGCAGGATCGCGAAAAAAACATTATATATTTAAGATATTACGAGGGCAAAACGCAAACCGAAATAAGTAAAAGCGTAGGAATTTCTCAGGCACAAGTCAGCCGTATAGAAAAAAATGCGCTGAAAGAAATAAAACGCCGAGTTTTGGCGTGAAGAAGAGGCGAATTTTCGCCTCTTTAATTTTTTTAAATTTTTGTTTTAAAATTGACAAAACTTTTATAAAATGATAACATATTAACCAAGCAGATTGATAGGTAAATAGGTTATGAAAATAATATTTGAAACTTTATTGAGAAGAAATTTCCGTTTCGGGCGAATGTGAAAGTTTTTTATCTTTAAAAACCAAAACAAAAAACAAATAAATTAAAAAGGATGGATAAAAAAATGAGTAACTATAAATTTGAAACTTTACAACTTCACGTAGGTCAGGAAACCGCTGATCCGGCGACTGATTCGCGCGCGGTACCTATATATCAGACGGCGGCTTACGTGTTTCATAACGCGGAACACGCTGAGGCGAGATTCGGGCTTACCGATTCGGGAAACATATACGGAAGGCTTACCAACTCCACGCAGGACGTTTTGGAAAAGAGAGTTGCGGCGCTAGAGGGAGGCGTTGCCGCGCTTGCGTTGTCTTCCGGCGCGGCGGCGGTAACGTATGCTTTAATAGCGCTTGCAAAGGCAGGCGACAATATCGTGGCGCAAAAATCCATATACGGTGGCAGTTTTAATTTACTTGCGCATACGCTTGCGGACTTTGGCGTAGAAACCACTTTCGTCGACATACATAATCTTAAAGAAGTGGAAAGCGCCGTTAAGCCGAACACCAAGGCGATTTTTGCAGAAACAATGGGCAATCCCAACAGTGATATTCCCGATATAGAAGGTATAGCGAAGATTGCGCATAAAAACGGGATACCGCTCGTAATAGACAACACGTTCGGAACGCCTTATCTTATTCGGCCTATAGAATACGGCGCGGATATCGTAGTACACAGCGCTACCAAGTTTTTAGGCGGACATGGAACTACGCTCGGAGGAATAATAGTCGATTCCGGCAAGTTCAACTGGGCGCAAAACGATAAATTCCCGGCTATTGCGGCAGGAAATCCGAGTTATCACGGAATATCTTTTGCACAAGCGGTCGGCGCGGCGGCTTACGTAACGTATATAAGAGCGGTAATACTTCGCGATACCGGATCGGCGATATCTCCGTTTAACGCGTTCCTGCTTTTGCAGGGGGTAGAAACTCTTTCTTTAAGAGTTGAAAGACACGTGGAAAATACGCTCAAAGTCATTGAATACCTTAAAAACAACCCGAAAGTGAAAAAGATCAACCATCCTTCTTTGGAAGATCATCCGAATCACGCGCTGTATAAAAAATATTTTCCCAAAGGCGCAGGTCCTATATTTACTTTCGATATTAAGGGCGGAAAAGAAGAAGCGTTTAAGTTTATCAACTCGTTAAAGGTGTTCTCTCTTCTTGCTAATGTCGCGGACGTTAAATCGCTCGTAATACATCCGGCTTCCACCACGCACTCGCAACTTTCTGCGGAAGAGCTTGCCGATATCGGTATAACCGAGAGCACGATAAGGTTGTCTATCGGCACCGAGCATATAGACGATATAATCGCCGATCTCGAAAACGGGTTTGCCGCAATCTGAAAATATAAACGAATCAGCCGAAATTAACATTAAAAACATAGCGCACTGTTTTTCGCTTAAAGCGAAATAATAGTGCGCTATTTTTATCCGCGAAATATCGAGCGGTATATTTTTTCCTTTTGAAGAAAACAATCGTGGGCGTCTGTTTTCTTTTGTCGAAAAAAATTTTAAAATTAAGTCGTTAAACTGTTGACAAATATTTTTATTTATATATAATTAAGATTAGCACTTGAAGGTTAAGAGTGCTAAAC
>CAJOMM010000028.1:0-7433 GCA_905235765.1 uncultured Clostridia bacterium | reverse complement strand
TAAATAGCAGGAGGTAAGGTTATGACAGTTAAGCCTTTATTCGACAAAGTTGTAGTCGAGAGTTTGGAACAAGAAGAAAAGACCGGCAGCGGATTTATTCTTCCTTCAAAATCGCAGGAAAAGCAGGAGATGGCAAGAATTGTTGCGGTTGGCCCCGGAGGAGTTATTGACGGGAAAGAAGTAGTAATGCAGGTAAAAGTGGGAGATAAGGTATTATATTCCAAATACGCCGGCAGCGAGTTCAAGGTAGACGGAAAAGAACTTATCATAATTCGTCAGAGCGATATTCTGGCAATAGTAGAGTAATAAGGAGGCAAATTTATTATGGCAAAACAATTAAAATACGGTGAAGAAGCGAGAAAAGCTCTTCAGAAAGGCGTAGATACGCTTGCCGATACGGTAAAAATTACATTAGGGCCTAAGGGCAGAAACGTAGTATTGGAAAAAAAGTTCGGCGCTCCGCTTATAACTAACGACGGCGTTACGATAGCGAAAGAGATAGAACTTGAGGACGCGTTCGAGAATATGGGCGCACAGCTTGTCAAAGAAGTTTCGACAAAGACTAACGACGTAGCCGGCGACGGAACTACTACGGCAGTGATTCTCGCCCAAGCGATGATAGGAGAAGGATTAAAGAACGTTGCGGCAGGGGCAAATCCCATCGTTTTGAAGAACGGTATTTCCGGCGCGGTGGACGTTGCTGTCGAAGAACTTAAAAAGATAAGTAAGCCGGTTAAGGATAAAAACGCAATATGTCAGGTAGCGTCTATTTCCGCAGGCGATAAAGAAATCGGCGAACTTATTTCCGAAGCTATGGAAAAAGTCGGAAAAGACGGCGTTATCACCATAGAGGAATCCAAGACGATGAAGACAGAACTTACTACGGTTGAAGGTATGCAGTTCGACAGAGGCTACGCTTCCGCGTATATGGTTACCAATACCGACAAGATGGAGGCGGTTCTCGATTCTCCGGCTATACTTATTACGGATAAAAAGATATCTTCCATACAAGAGATACTTCCCGTTATAGAGCCGCTTGCCCAACAGGGTACGAGGCTTTTGATAATCGCCGAAGAAGTTGAGGGAGACGCGCTCGCGGCTCTCGTCGTGAACAAATTGAAAGGCGTGTTTAACTGCGTGGCGGTTAAAGCTCCGGGCTTCGGCGACAGGAGAAAAGCCATGCTTGAAGATATCGCTATTCTGACCGGCGGCACGGTTGTTTCGGCAGAACTCGGTTTTGAGTTTAAGGATTTTACGCCTGATATGTTGGGGCATGCAAGTTCGGTGAAAGTGGATAAAGACAACACCACGATAGTCGGCGGTGCCGGAGATCCTGCTGCGATAGAAGCAAGAAAACAAGCGATAAAAGCTCAGATAGAGGTTACGACGTCTGATTACGACAGAGAGAAACTGCAAGAACGTCTTGCTAAACTTGCCGGCGGAGTTGCCGTTATAAACGTGGGTGCCGCAACCGAAGTGGAAATGAAGGAAAAGAAACTTCGTATAGAAGACGCGCTTAACGCGACTAAAGCGGCTGTACAGGAAGGTATCGTTCCCGGCGGCGGAATTGCGCTTATAAATACGATTCCAACCGTCAAGAAATATGTTGAAACACTTAAAGGCGACGAAAAGACCGGTGCGGAAATAGTTCTTAAAGCGGTTGAAGCGCCTATAAAACAGATAGCAAAGAACGCAGGACTTGACGGAGCCGTTATTCTTAACGAGATATTGAGGGCGAATAAACCGAACTTTGGTTTCGACGCATTGAACGGCGAATACGTAGATATGGTAAAAAGCGGAATAATAGATCCGACGAAGGTTACTCGTTCGGCGCTCGTTAACGCAGCGTCCGTTGCCGGAGTATTCCTTACTACGGAATCTGTGGTTGCGGACATCAAAGAACCGACACCTCCTCAGATGCCTGCAGGCGGTATGGACGGAATGTATTAATACCTACTTTTTCAGCACTAAAAAAATAGCAAAAAGTAAGGGGGTGAGATTTTCTCACCCCCTATAAATTTTTAAAAGGTAAAAATTACACCTCTCCGCCGTGGGATAACCGCACGGCGGAGAGGTTATTAAAAAATGTCATTGTTTTTTTCTGTCATTACGAGCGGACAACGTAATCCCACAGTGTTATTGCCATTATGGTTTTTATTCTTTCACCAGTCTTTAAGTCCTAAAATATAATCTGCGGACACCCCGAAAAACTTTGCTAACTTAAAAATCGCTTCTGCAGTGGGAACTTGTTTTGCGTTTTCCCAGTAACTTATAGAAGCGTTGCTTAAATTAAGTTTTGCGGCAAGATCATTTTGACCAATGTTTTTTTCTTTGCGCAAAGACAGAAGCCTTTCGCCCATCAATTTTAAATTAAACCCTTCATTTTCCATTTTTATATTATCTAATAAAAATTAGAACATTTGCTTGACTTCTAATTATAATTAGAGTATTATTAATATAGTTTTTTATATACAAAGGAGAATTTTTATGACAAACGGATATTTATGTTACCATCATCACAACGATCAAGGTCGCCAGGCGGTAGCACGTTGCAGTAAGTGCGGAAAGGCGCTGTGTCAGGAGTGTGCCGAAACGTTTAAGTCAAGTAAGAACGGTGCAGTTCTGTGTGGGGATTGCAGAAAAGACGAAGTAAAGGAAACGTATGTCTTGCTACAAAAGACAAAGGGGATTGTAAAGAAAGAATTGATTTTTATTTTTGTAGGACTTGTATTAGGCATTGTCGCCACCATAATATTGGCAAATGCGGTAGACCCTAATTTAGGGGTTTTGGGAATATGGCTGCCTTTTGTTGGGGCGTCGTTCGGAACTTTCCATAAATTTAAGGGAAAGCACAGTCCAAACATATTGATTACGATAATAATGTTTTTAGTTTTTGTAGTAATATCGCCGATAGTCTTTATTGTAAGAATTGCAAGGAGAACCAAACATATTAAACAATTAAAAGGATATCAGGTCTCTTTAGAACGTTTGTTTTCCGCTTATAACGGTTACTTAGAAGAAGCTGCGGAACAAACCGGAGAAAACTATTATATGCAATTACAGGAACAGAAAGAAAAGGCGCAGCAGTTACAAAAAGCCGCGGAGCAAAGCAGGTTAGCGGTTGCACAAAAACAGCAGGAATTAGAAGAAGCCAAAAAGAACAACGTTTCTTCCGATGTTTTAGCGGCAATTCAAAAACAGTTAGATGAACAGCAAAGAAAACAAGAAGAAGAATCAAAGAAAGCGCAAGAAATGGCAGCAAAGCAAGCAGAATTAGAAAAGAAACAGGAAGAACAGGCAAAAATACAGGAAGAAACGAAAAAGCAACAAGACGCTATGAAGTTAGACATTGGCGATGTGAACGACAGATTAAACGAAATAAAACGAAATTAAACTCTAAATTAAAGGAGGGGGAAAATTTATGTGTTTTTGTAAGCGCAAGCGTAAAGAAAAAGTAAACCCGAAAAATCCCAGATTTGAAAAAATAGTGGAATTTACAGGCGATAATTCTGTAATGTTTACAAAGCAAGATTTTGTTGCGAATCCTAAAGACGATACGATTATTTCCGTTATAGTTCCTCCGACCCACTCTGTATTTTTAATAAAAGACGGCGTTTTGTCGGAAGAATTACCGCAAGGGAAACATCGTGTAGAAATGGTAAAAAGGGTGTCGGCTTTTAAAAGAGAAATACTTATTACAACTCTTAAAGTGATTTATGTATCTAAAACTGCACGGATACAAACTTTATGGGGGACTCAGCCTCAGCAAAGAGTAAAATACATAGATCCCAAACTTGGTTTTCAGATAGACGTAGGGTGTTTTGGGAAATTAGAAGTAAAGATTTTAGATGCAAAAAAATTCTATCTTGAAATAGTTGCTTCTTTCGGGGATAATTTCCTTACGTCGGACTTACAGGACTTTATAAGAACTAATACTTTAAACGTAATAGGCAATTCTTTAAGGAATATAATAAACGACAATAATCTTTCTTATACGGATTTCGATATAAATTTGCAGTATATACAAAATCCTTTGCAGACTAAACTTAAAGAAATTTTTGCAGAAAATTATGGTCTTGAAGTTTGTGGCTTTGTTATTGAGAACGTAAACATTACCGAAGAAAACGAAGCGCGCATTAACAATCTTATGAAAAAGCAACGCGCCCGCGAGACAGAAATAGACGATTATCGCGCAGACAGAGCATTTAACGAAGAAAAGAAAGGCGACGAAGAAAACGACGAGAGAAGAAGACTTAAATTCCGCGTAGAGACAGCGGAAGACAGACAGAAGGTAAACATTTTAGACCGCGAAGAAGACGAATACGAAACCGACAGAAGACACAAAGAAGAAGACAGAATTTGGGACAGACAGGATAAAATACTCGACCGCGAAGAAAAAAGACAAGATAAAATACTTGATTTTGAGGATAAAAAACAAAATCGCGATGCGGATCTGGCAGGGAAGGCTATGTATTATGACGCCGTAAAAAGTGCCGGTTGGTCTAATGTAAAAGACGATAAACAAGAACCGAAACCGCCTGCACAGCAGTTCTGTTCTAAATGCGGAAATCCTTATACTAAACAAGATATGTATTGTCCTTTCTGTGGCAATCCTACTCCTACAAATAACGAAACGGTAACTTGCCCTAAATGCCATAAGCAAGTCCCCGTTAAAAACAAATTCTGTCCGTATTGTGGGACAAATGTAAAAAAACAATAATAATTTATTATGGCACTTAAGAGAAGATGTATAGGTTGTGGGTACATATTTGAAATAACTGGCGGAGAATTCGTTTGCCCACATTGTGGCACAAGACAAAGCGCTTCCATAACTCCCGAAATGGGCGATATACTTATTTCCGCCGGAAACTACAGGCGCAACGGAGAGTTTGTTAAGGCTATTGCAGAATATAAAAGAGTTATTGCGTTAAATCCGGAAATAGGCGAATCTTACTGGGGTATATTTTTATCGGAATACCGCGTTTCTGATGAAAAGGGCGATATGTTTACTACCGTGAACAAAAATTCCGCCTTTGATAATCACAACTTTAGTAAAGCGTTGGAGTTGGCTTCTTATAATCGCACCACTTATTTGACGTTTACGGAAGAGTTAGAACGACAGCGTTTAGACAATCTGAGATTTTCCGATGAAATACTGAAAAACGATTACCACGCGGTATTGTTGGCGGACTGCAACCCTAAAGACCTTGGGATAGCTTACGATTTATATGAATACTTAAAAACCCGCGTAAACGTGTTTTATCCAAGATTAACGCTTAAAAGTTTTCCGGAAAAGACGGCGCTTAGAATATCTTTGTTGGCGTTAGAAAAAATGCGGTTAGGATTTGCGGTATGTTCCGAACAAACCGTAGGTGGGCAAGATTTTTCCCTTATGTATCGTACTTTTCTTAGAAACAAACCGTATTTATATTTGATAGGCGAAGACGAAATATACGTTCCTTCGGATCTTGAATATAACGGGGATATTATTCTAGCCGACGAAAAGCTTAACGATAGCGTTCTTACCAAAATAAGAATAATGGGTAATTTTTCTCTTGAAGAAAGAGCCGAATTGCGTAGCGACGGGAAGTTGTCTAAAATACAGACAAATCCCAGTCCTGAAATTTTTTACGAAAGGAGTTAATTTATGAGATGTCCTGCTTGCGGTGGTTTTTTACCGGACGGAACAAGTTGTTGCCCATATTGCGGTTCACCGGTTTTTGCGGTTAAATCTTCCCCAAAAGTCGGAGGAGGGGCCGGCTTAAATGTTGTGGCGTCTCCGAAAGCCGGAGAGGGAATTCGGTTAAATTGTATGCCTTCGCCTGAAGCGGTTGCTTTAGAAAAAGAAAACGGCGGCGCAGACGTGTTTGATAACTGTATAGACGGCATTTTGGAGTTAATATGTGAAGGCAAAAACAATACAAGATGGTTTGGTTCTGGCTTTATTGTAACTCAAGACGGATATGCCGTAACCAACGCGCACGTTGCCGCAAACGAAGAAGACGGCAGTCCCGTTAAAAACGGCAAGATAACTGTTAAAGTATGCAACAGTTATGTAAGAGCAAAGGTTATAGCGCTTGCTGACGATAAGGCGGGGCGCGGCAATGGGATTGATTTAGCCGTTATAAAACTTGACCAAATGCCTTCCGGAAGTAAAGCGTTACAGATAGAAGACTACAGTACTGTAAGGAACGGAGAACAAATATACGTAATTGGCAATTCGTTGGGTGAAGGAACTTGTATTACAAGCGGTATAGTAAGCGATAAAAATCATAAAGGACATCTTATGTTTGATTGTCCTTCTAACGGTGGGAATTCCGGCGGGCCTATTATAAATTCCGAAGGTAAAGTAATAGGTGTTCTATGGGGCGGACGATTAGTGCCTGCAAAAGGTGGTTCCGACAATATGGTAATGGTTGGTGCGGAAGGTATGAATTTTGCCGTACCTTCAAATATATTGCTTGAATTTTTGAAAAAGACAATAAATTACAAATAATAAAAAAGACTTATCGGCTGATAAGTCTTTTTTAACTTTATAATTTTTCCTGATCGTAAACGGCGCGTACGCCGCCGATGAATTTCGGGCGGGTTCTTGCGCATACAATCGGCGCTTTACCGATTTTATTTAACGACAGCCTTACGGGAACGGCAACTTCCTTTAAGTGCATGCCTATAAGCGTGTTGCCGATATCTATACCTGCGTCTGCACGTATTTTTTCCACAACGACAGGGTTTTTGAATTCGGAATAAGCGACCGTCGCAAGCGAACCGCCGGCTTTTTTTTGCGGAATTACGTTTACTTCGTCGCTGAAAGGCACTGTGGCTTTTTCGGTAACGATAGCGCGGTTTAAGTGTTCGCAGCATTGGACGGCGAGATATATGCCATGCTTTTTTAGAACTCCGTAAATACCGTCAAAAATTTCTTTTGCTGTGTCAGGATTGGAATCTGTGCCTATTTTACTGCCTAAAACTTCGCTCGTAGAGCAACCGACGACTAAAATATCGCCTTTTTTAAGTTTGGCAAGTGTTATCAGTTCGGTTACTGCAGAAAAACATTCTTCTTTTACGCCCATAAAAAATTTCTCCGAATATAATTTAAAGATATTTTATCACTAAAGCTCCGAAAACGCAAGATTTTTGACTTCCTTAATTGTAAAAGGTAGCGTTCAAGAGAGTAATATGGTCTTGTAAAAAAAAGTAAAAATACAGTAAAAAACCTTTGATTTTCGCTTGACTTAAAATTCTAATAGTGATAGAATAATTAGGCTATCGTTTTACGGATGGCCTTTTTTGTGAGATTTTAAGTTAAAATCCGCATTCGACTGTTGTCGAATTTCCGTAGGTTGACAACTGCATAGGAAGAGATAGATCAGAGAAAGATCAATCGAGAAAAGACTTAAAGTAAGTACAATAAGGCAAAGAGCAAATAGACT